>NZ_WNXE01000187.1:2572-4206 GCF_010993615.1 Arhodomonas sp. KWT
CGCCTCCGCGGCCTCGATACGGCGCAGCGTGGCCTCGCGACCGAGCAGGGCCAGGGTCTCGTCGATCGGCGGCGAGACGGGGCCGCCGGAGACCGCGACGCGCAGGGGCTGCGCCACCTTGCCGAGCTTGAGCTCCTGGCCCTCCGCCACCCCGCTGACCGTCTCGTGGATCGCCTCGGTCTGCCACTGACCGAGCCCGGACAGGGCCTCGCGCAACGCCGCGAGGACGGGTGCCGCCCCGGCCTTGAGGTTCTTGCGTGCCGCCTTCTCGTCGTAGCCCTCCGGCTCACGGAAGAAGAACAGGCTGTTCTGCGCCATCTCCCGCAGGGTCTTTGTACGCTCGGCCTGCGCACTGACCAGGGCCTCCAGCGACGGTCCCCCGGCCGGATCGACACCCATCTCGCCCAGGTGCCAGGCCAGGTGGCGTGCCACGTGGGCCGGGTCGCCGGTCTTCATGTAGTGCTGGTTCAGCCACTGGAGCTTGGAGCTGTTGAGGCTGGAAGCGGAGTGGTTGATGTCGTCGATGTCGAAGAGCTGGATGAGCTCATCCAGGGTGAAGATCTCCTGGTCCCCGTGGGACCATCCCAGCCGCGCGAGATAGTTCAGCACCGCCTCGGGCAGGTAGCCCTGATCGCGGTAGTCCATGACGCTCGCCGCGCCGGTGCGCTTGGACAGCTTCTTGCCGTCCTCGTCCAGGATCATCGGCACGTGGGCGTACACCGGCGGCTCCACGCCCAGGGCCTGGAGGATGTTCACCTGGCGCGCGGTATTGTTGACGTGGTCGTCGCCGCGGATGACATGGCTGATGCCCATGTCCATGTCGTCCACCACCACGACGAAGTTGTACGTCGGCGAGCCGTCGGCACGGGCGATGATGAGGTCGTCGAGCTCGCGGTTGGCGAACACGATGCGGCCCTTCACCCGGTCGTTGACCACCGTCTCCCCCTCCAGCGGGGTCCGGAAACGGATCACCGGGTCTCCACTCGCGTCCGCCGGCGGCTCGGTGAGGTGACGGCAGCGCCCGTCGTAGCGGGGCTTCTCCTTGCGCGCCATCTGCGCCTCGCGCAGCGACTCCAGCCGCTCGCGGGAGCAGTAGCAGCGATACGCCCTGCCCTCCTCCAGGAGGCGGTCGATCACCTCCGCGTAGCGGTCGAAGCGCTCGGTCTGGTAGAACGGCCCCTCGTCGTAGTCGAGTCCGAGCCAGGCCATGCCCTCGAGGATCGCATTGATCGCCTCGGGGGTGGAGCGCTCACGGTCGGTATCCTCGATGCGCAGCACGAAGTGGCCGCCGTGCCGCCGGGCATACAGCCAGGAGAACAGCGCCGTGCGTGCACCACCGATATGGAGATAGCCGGTGGGACTGGGGGCGAAACGGGTCTTTACGGTCATGTGCGCCTTCCGGAAAAGGGGGTTCGAACTCGGGCCCGCTCGGCAGGGCCCGCCGCCGCTGAAAGGCCCGTTATGCTAGCAACTCACGGAGCAAAGGCGAAGCGCGAACGCGCACCCGAGCGTTGACAGCGCGGCGGCGGCCGAAGTACTCTACGCACCGCGCTTTCGGGCGGTTAGCTCAGCGGGAGAGCACTGCCTTCACACGGCAGGGGTCGCTGGTTCGAACCCAGCACCGCCCACCAGAA
>NZ_WNXE01000188.1:0-1626 GCF_010993615.1 Arhodomonas sp. KWT
AGGATGTTGCTGACGTCGAGCAGCAGCTCGCGCTCGACCGTCTCGTCCACGCTGTCGTGGCCGAGCAGGTCCGCCAGCCCGCGGCAGCCGCCCTCGCCGAACAGCGCCAGTGCCTCGCCGCTGACGCCGTCCATGAACGGCTGGCGTACCGCCGCGACCTGACTGTCGCGCCCCGTGAGGGCCTCGACCTCGGGGGTGAGGCCGCCGGCCTCGACGATCGCCACCCGGGGTACCGAGAGCTCGATGTAGACGTCCAGCATCTCGGCGAGCACGGCACCCGCACGGCCCATCGCCAGATTGGCGATCTCCTGCAGCGCGTCCTGCTGGTCCGCCGAAAAGGGTTCGACGCTCATAATATCCCTGTGTCCCGCAGGGTCGCGGCCAGCATGGTCGGGTCCACGGGTTTGCGCACGAAACCGCGTGCACCGAGCTCCATGGCCCGCTCCTCGGCCTTGGGCTGGGCGTCGGCGGAGATCACGATGACCGCCGGCGGGGAGGGGAATTCGAAGATACGCTCCAGCACGTCGAAGCCGGAGAGGCCCGGCATGGTGAGATCGAGCAGCATGACGTCCACGTTACCCTCTCGGCAGGCTTCCACGGCATCCTCGCCGTTATCGAGCTGCGAGACCTCCACGTCCCATTCCGGAGGTAGCGCACGGATTGTGATCTTCCGTGACATGGTCGAGTCATCGACCACGAGAACCTGGGTGGACATCGTTACCTCGTCGGTGTCGGGCCTGGTTCCTTTTTATCAAGCTCCGCATTATGCGGCGGAGTCGTCATTAATCCAACCGTTCTGGCGCGGCAAGTGTGACCTCGTCGGTAGACAACCAATACTGCCATGCTGTTATGCGATCGGTCATTGCGCCGCGACGGGCGGTGGTGGATCAGGCGGCCATGACGCATGAATCCAATTCATTTAAACAATGAGACAGGTAAGAGGGGTTAATAGTTTCTGTCAATCCCGGCGGTCGAGGCACTGAATCCCGGGGGGCGGCGCTGTATGATGCTAGTCCTTCGCAGCGCAACATGACCCACCAGGCGAATGACTGAAACTGCCCGCATCCGCGAGATCCCGTATAACTACACGTCTTTCTCCGACCGCGAGATCGTCCTGCGCTACCTGGGCCCGGAGGCCTGGGACACCCTCAACGAGCTACGCGAGAGCCGCCGCACCGGCATCTCCGCGCGCATGCTCTTCGAGGTCCTCGGCGACCTCTGGGTGGTCAAACGCAACCCCTACATCCAGGACGACCTCCTCGACAGCGCCAAACGCCGCCGGGCGCTGATCGAGGCGATGAACCACCGACTCGACCAGATCGTCGCCCGCGCCGAGGGCAACCGCAAGGCCCTGGACCTGGCCGACCAGGCCCGGACCGCGGTGCGCGAGTTCGAGCAGTGGTTCCCGGAGATGCAGCGCAAGCGCGAGCGCGCCCGCCGTGCGTTCGCCCGCCACACCCGCGAGGACAACATCTGCTTCGACGGGCTCTCCCGCGTCTCCCACCAGACCGACGCCACCGACTGGCGCGTGGAGGTGCCCTTCGTCGTGCTCTGCCCGGACACCGAGGCGGAGATGGCCGCGCTGGTGAAGACCGCCGTCGAGCTGGGGCTGGTCATCATCCCCCG
>NZ_WNXE01000188.1:1724-4194 GCF_010993615.1 Arhodomonas sp. KWT
GAGTGCAGAAGGAGGGCTGCGACGGGCTGATCACCTCCGCGACCTTCGTGCTCCACGTCATGCCCGAGCACATGCGCACCGTCTGCCTGGAGTTCTACGGCACGGACCTCCACGAGGCGGTGCCGGCGATCGTGGAGATCGTCGACGACCTGCAGGCGGATGAGTCCGTCAAGCTCGCCGGCCTGGAGCACCTGGACGAGCGCTACGTCCGTGCCGTGGGCTACGCGCCCAAGGGCGCCCGCGGCGAGAAGCCCAAGATGGTGCTGGTCGCCGACCTCGCCTCCGAGGACGAGAACGCCTGCGCCGAGGCCGCCTCGCGCATGGTGCGCAAGGCCAATGCCCGCAACGCGGACGGCTTCATCGCCGTCTCCGCCGAGGCGCGCAAGACCTTCTGGGCGGACCGCTCCCGCACCGCCGCCATCGCCGCCCACACCAACGCGTTCAAGATCAACGAGGACGTCGTCATCCCGCTGGACCGCCTCGCCGAGTACAGCGAGGGCATCGAGCGGATCAACATCGTCCAGTCCATCGAGAACAAGCTGCGCCTGCTCGCCGAGCTGCGCAGCCATCTCGGCGGCAGCCTGCCGGAGCTCAAGCAGCGCCCGGACTACCTCGACCGCGAGCACTACGAGGCCTCGGAGGAGGGCGGCTCGATCCTGGGGCAGAAGTGCGCCTCCGCCGTGGCGCACCTCGCCGACGTCGGCGACCGCTGGAAGGCCATCCTCGACAACATGGACGGTGACCCGGTGGCGCTGGACGCGCTCCTCGACGACACCGCCCGGGCGGACCGGCGCGAGGGCGACACCATCGCCAACCTGCTGCTGCGGCGCAGCCTGCGCATCTCCTACCGCCGCGAGGTCGAGGACCGGCTCAAGGAGATCTTCGACGGCCGCGACCTCGAGCCCGTGCGCAGGAAGATCGACGCCATCCACCAGGACGTGCTCTCCAGCCGGCTGTTCGTCGCCCTGCACATGCACGCCGGCGACGGCAACGTGCACACCAACATCCCGGTGAACTCCAACGACTACCGGATGATGCGCGAGGCCGACCACATCGTGGACCAGGTCATGGCGCTCGCCGGGCGGCTGAACGGCGTGATCTCCGGCGAGCACGGCATCGGCATCACCAAGATGCAGTACCTCGACCCGGCCGTCTCCGAGCGCTTCGCGAGCTACAAGCACGAGGTCGACCCCGAGGGCTGGTTCAACCGCGGCAAGCTCCTCCAGGGCTCCGGCCTGTCGGATGCCTACACCCCCTCGCTGCGACTGCTCCAGCAGGAGGCGCTGATCCTGGAGGCCAGTGAGCTCGGCGAGCTCAACGACGACATCAAGGACTGCCTGCGCTGCGGCAAGTGCAAGCCCGTGTGCACCACCCACATCCCGCGGGCCAACCTGCTCTACAACCCGCGCAACAAGATCCTCGCCACCGGGCTGATGATCGAGGCGGTGCTCTACGAGGAGCAGACCCGCCGCGGGATCTCGCTGCACCACTGGGAGGAGATGAACGACGTGGCCGACCACTGCACGGTCTGCCACCGCTGCGTCACCCCCTGCCCGGTGAACATCGACTTCGGCGACGTCACCGTGAAGATGCGCAGCATCCTCAAGCACAAGGGCCAGCGCCGCTCCAGCCCGCAGACCAGCGCGTCGATGGCGTTCCTCAACGTCAAGGACGCGCGCACCATCAACATCATGCGCAAGGGTATGATCGAGTGGGGCTACGGCGCGCAGCGGCTCGGCTTCCACGTCGCCAAGAAGGTCGGCCTCGCCGGCAGCGGCGGCAAGCGCCCGGACGCCGAGCCGAAGAAGCGCCCCAAGCACACCCGCGACCTCTCCAACGTCCCGGCCCAGGTGGTGCACTTCGTCAAGAAGCCCATGCCGGGCAAGCTGCCCTCGCGCACCACCCGCGCCATGCTCGGGCTCGAGGACGACAAGACCGTGCCCATCATCCGCAATCCGGAAAAGGTCACCGAGGACTCGGACGCGGTGTTCTACTTCCCCGGCTGCGGCTCGGAGCGGCTGTTCAGCCAGATCGGCCTCGCCACCATGGCCATGCTCTACGACGCCGGTGCCCAGACCGTGCTCCCGCCCGGGTACCTGTGCTGCGGCTACCCGCAGACCTCCAACGGCGACCTGGAGAAGGGCCAGGAGATCACCACCGAGAACCGCGTGCTCTTCCACCGGGTGGCGAACACGCTGAACTACATGGACATCAAGACGGTGATCGTCTCCTGCGGCACGTGCATGGACCAGCTGCTGAAATACGAATTCGAGCAGATCTTCCCGGGCTGCCGGCTGCTCGACATCCACGAGTACCTGCTGGAGAAGGGCTACAAGCTCGAGGGCGTGGACGGCGTACAGTACATGTACCACGACCCCTGCCACACCCCCATGAAGACCCACGACGCGCAGAAGACCGCGAGCACCCTCATGGGCACCGAGGTCCCGCTGAACGACCGCTGCTGCGGCGA
>NZ_WNXE01000189.1:0-4180 GCF_010993615.1 Arhodomonas sp. KWT
TTCACCAACCGGCTCGACCCGGCGGCGCACCCGTTTTTCGCGGAGATCGCCGACCTGCGGGTTTCCTCGCACCTGCTCATCCGCCGTGACGGCGAGCTGGTGCAGTTCGTCGGCCTGGACGCCCGGGCCTGGCATGCGGGGCGCTCGGCGCTGGCCGGGCGGGTGGAATGCAACGACTTCGCCATCGGTATCGAGCTGGAGGGCACGGACGAGGTGCCGTACACCGAGGCGCAGTACACCCGCCTGCTGCCGCTGCTGGAGACGCTGATGGGCCACTATCCCGGGATCCGCAGGGAGCGGATCGTGGGGCACTGTCACGTGGCCCCGGGCCGCAAGACCGACCCGGGGCCGCACTTCGAGTGGGAGCGGCTGACACGGGCACTCGGCGTGCCCGTGCCGGCCGCGGATTCGCCGGCTAGTTGAAGGCGACGCTGGGGAGCCAGGTCACGAGGCCCGGCCAGAAGAACACCGCCGCCAGGCCGGTGAGCTGGAGCAGGATGTAGGGGAGCACGCCCTTGTAGATGTCGATCGTGTTGATCTCGGGCGGACAGACCCCCTTGATGTAGAACAGCGCGAAGCCTACCGGCGGGGTGAGGAACGAGGTCTGCAGGCAGACCGCGAACATGATCGTGAACCATGCCAGGTTGAACCCCATGCCCTCCACCACGGGCGCGACCAGGGGCAGGATGATCAGCGTGATCTCCACCCAGTCCAGGAAGAAGCCGAGCAGGAAGGTGACGAACAGGATCGTCGCCAGGATGCCGTAGTTGTTGAACGGCAGGCCGAGCAGGGCCTCCTCGATGACCTGGTCGCCGCCGAGGTTGCGCAGCACCACCGAGAAGGCGGTGGCGCCGAGGAAGATCGCGAAGATGAACGATGAGGTCCGCGTGGTCTGGTAGAGACTGTCGCGCAGGACCTCGAAGCTCATGCGCCGGTTAGCGATGGCCAGAAGCATGGCGCCCGCGGCGCCGACGCCGGAGGCCTCGGTGGGGGTCGCCACGCCCATGAAGATGGAGCCGAGCACTGCCAGGATCAGCCCGGCGGTGGGGGCGGCGGCCCACAGGGCGTTGGCGACCACGCGTGGTGTGACCTTGGGGACGTCCTTAGGGACCGGCGCGGCGTTGGGACGCACCCAGGCCAGGATGAGGACGTAGCTGATGTACAGCCCGCCGAGCAGCACGCCGGGGAACACCGCGCCCAGGAAGAGATCGCCCACGGAGGTCTCCGGGCGCGCCAGCCGGTCGGCCATGATCACCAGCATGATGCTCGGCGGGATGAGGATGCCGAGGGTGCCGGTAGCGCAGGCGGTGCCCACCGCCAGGGACTTGTTGTAGCCGGTCTTGAGCATCACCGGCAGCGAGAGCATGCCCAGCAGGACCACCGACGCGCCGATGATGCCGGTGGTGGCGGCCAGCAGCACGCCGATGATGATCACCGTCACCGCGTAGCCGCCGCGTACCACACCGAAGAGCGTGACCATGTTCTTCATCAGGCGCTCGGCCACACCGGAGCGGTCGAGCATGATCCCCATGAAGATGAACATGGGCAGCGCCACGAGGGTCGGGCTGGAGACCAGCGGCCAGATTCGCTCCGGAAAGAGCTCGACCGAGCTGCCCCAGTTGAACCAGAGGTTGGCGCCGAAATCTGCTACCAGCACGTGGCCGGCGATGCCGTAGATCACGGCGGTACCGGCGAGCGCCCAGGCCACCGGGAAACCGGTCAGCAGGATCAGCCCGAAAGTGGCGAACATCGCGATGACGAGGATTGCTTCTAGCGTCACGGTAACTCTCTCGCTCCGGCCCGTTATTTCGGTGGCAGGGGAAGGCGCCGGGGCCCTCTAGTGAACGGACGTGGTTTGACGTCGCGGCTTCGGGAAGCCGAACAGTAGCGCCGTGCACCGACTGATTCTCGCGATCACGGCGACAGCCAGCAGCACCATGGATAACGGGATTATCGACTTCAGCAGGAAGCGATAGGGAAGACCCGACGGCGCCTGAGAGGTCTCGCCGCGGATGAAGGAGTCGTATGCGTAGGGAAGGCTGTAATAGAGGACCAGCCCGAGAAACGGCAGCAGCAGCACGATCAGGCCGATGACCTCGATCCAGGCCTGCGTCTTCAGTGCCATGCGCTCATGCAGGACGTCCACGCGCACATGGTCGTCGGTGACCAGGGTGTAGGCGAGTCCGATTGGCCAGGCGATACCGTATATGTGCCAGGTCAGCTCCTCGAGCATGATCGAGCCCTGACCGAAGACGTAGCGCGAGATAACGCTGATCAGGATCACGGCGACGACGGCCAGCCACAGCCAGGAAATAAGCTTCCCCACGCTCCCGATCGTGCGATCGAGAGCGAGGGAAGCGGCGGTGTCGGGCAGCTCGGTGTGATGGTGGAAGTCCAGCTCCCCCTCGGGGATGTGGAATCCCTGTGCAGACTCGTTGCTATCGTCTTTCGACATGGTCACCAATCTCTCCATCACACCAAGCTGTTTTCCCGAAAAACCCTGAAAGGCCGGGAACTTAGTTGTTGGCTTCCTCGCCCCCGAGCATCATCTCGGGCTTGAGGTAGGCACGCTCACCCCAGACCTTGTACTGCTTCATGAACTCCTTCTGCGATTCCCAGACCCGCTTGAAGTCCTCGTTCTTGGAGGCCTCTTCCTGCATGACCTCGCGGGTGGTGGCGCGGAGCTCCTTGAGGACCGGCTCCGGGATCTGCGCGGTGTGCACGCCCTTGTCCTGGAACTCCATCAGCACCTTGCCGTTCTTGGCCTCGGACTCCGAGAGCGCGTAAGTCGTCGCGGCCATGCAGGCCGTGTCGATCTGCGAGCGCTGGTTTTCGCCGAGTGCGTTCCAGTCATCCTTGTTGATCAGCATGTACTGGGCGGTGAACTGCTGGTGCCAGCCCGGGAAGAGGTT
Source organism: Arhodomonas sp. KWT (assembly GCF_010993615.1). Taxonomy (NCBI): domain Bacteria; kingdom Pseudomonadati; phylum Pseudomonadota; class Gammaproteobacteria; order Chromatiales; family Ectothiorhodospiraceae; genus Arhodomonas; species Arhodomonas sp. KWT. Next base: position 2,913 of record NZ_WNXE01000189.1, read on the forward strand.
GTACTTCACGACCTTGTTGAAGCCGAGGATCTGGTCGATGATCGGCAGCGAGAACTCGGTCGCGTCGATGGTGCCGGTCTCCAGGGCCTGGAACAGTTCGCCGCCGGGCATCATGGTGACCGAGGCGCCCAGCTTCTCGAGCACCCGGCCGCCGAGGCCCGCGAAGCGGATCTTCAGGCCCTTGTAGTCATCCAGGCTCTCGATGGGCTCGCGGTACCAGCCCGCCGTCTCCGGCCCGATAATGCCGCACAGCTCGGCGTGCACGTTGTAGCCCGCGTTCGCGTAGACCTCCTGGACGAGGTTGTGTCCCTCGTCGAAGTAGTACCAGCCCATGAACGCCCACGGCTTCATGCCGAAGGGGACGGCCGCGAACAGCGGAATGGCCGGGACCTTGCCCTGGTCGTAGCCGACCCAGGTGTAGCCCGCGGAGACCTTGCCGTCGCTGACCGCGTCGAGGATATCGAAGGGCGGCACGATCTTGCCCGGCTCCGAGACGCGGATCTGGATGCTGCCGTCGCTGATTTCGTTAAGCCGTTTTGCGACCCAGGGTGCGGGCGACGCCAGGCCCGGGAGGGTCGACGGGAAGGCAATCGGCATGCGCCAGCGCACGCTGTCCTGGGCCTGCGCCGTGTTCGCGACCGCTCCGAGGGTCATCGCACCGCCGACGACAGCCGCCGCCGCGATACGGGTGATACCGGAAGGGAACTTCATACTCTGCCTCCTGTAAAGTGCGCTGAACTGCTTGCGCCGGGGCGCCTTGCAGGGTTTTGGAGTCGTTTTTTCACTCCGATTATGGTGCATACACGCGGTTGTGCCGCGGATATGCCGGCCCGGTGGATACCGGGTATCCGGTCATTGATGGGAACGGCGGGGAAGACAGGGACGGGAGACCTGCCACGGTCGCGCTGCGCATGGGCGTGCCAGTGGTTGTCGTCATGGCTCCCCTCCGGTCCACGGCCGCGCGGCTTTGTGTCGTCTGCCGCGCTCCCCGGTTCGTTACGGGTCAGGGCATCTTGGCGGATGCTTGTTTTGGTCTGACCACCCAGCGCGAGTATAGGCAGGAATGCCCCCCCGGATGCAACCCCCGGCCGGTCGCGGTCTCAGCGGCCGGGGCCGGGCTGCAGTGCGGCCTCGCAGGCGACGGCCGTTATCGCGTCGCCGTCGTCGAGCCGGGCCGCGGTGAGGGAGCCACCCCACAGGCAGCCCGTATCCAGCGACAGCACGCGGGCGTCCGAGATCAGTCCCAATGTCGACCAGTGGCCGAAGAC
>NZ_WNXE01000018.1:0-26646 GCF_010993615.1 Arhodomonas sp. KWT
TTCGAGGGGTTCACGATGTTCTCCGTCGAGCTCAAGGCAACGGACCTGACCGACGAGCGCTACAAGGCGGACCGCGCGTACCTGACAACCAACAAGTCCGAGCGCCTCAAGCAGGTGCAGCACCTGCTGCAGCGCCTGCACCCGCGCGAGAGCGACGAGATACCCGAACGCCCCGGCCTGTGCTTCGGCCACGGATTCCTCGCCGGCGGCGCGGACGAGACGATCCCCGGCGCCGCCCTACCGTATCGGGAGGAATCCATCGGGATGACCTTCGTCGATAACGTCCATGAAGACATCTATCTCAACATCTATACCAACACCACGATCGCGGCAGAGACCACGCTGCTGGAGCGCAAACCGGGGGTAATAGCGCTCCTGTCCAGAGACCCGAACCACTCGATGCTCCGCGACGGTAAGGTCGATCTCGAGGGCATAAAGCAGGCCGAGGAGGTCCTGACAACCGGCACCACCGACGAGGACGTTCGCGGACATTATTTCAACATCGAGGCCAACAGCAGGATCGGCTCCCCCGAAACCCCTTACGTCGATATCACCCTTCGCACGGGGGAGTTCGTCACTGACGGGACGCACCCGCGAATCGACCAGGCTTCACTGACAGACGCCGAGGCCGCGGGCCTCTGGGATGCCGTCACCCGCACGTTCCACCCCCGCCCCAACGCCTTCTGAGCCGTTCCGAGGGATATGCCAACCACGCCCACCACAATAGCAGTCGCCCACGACCACGGGGTGAAGCCATGAAGACAGCGCGGCTGTGGGTCTTAGCCGGTATCGGCGTGGCCATAGCGCTGCTGGTATTGGGCTACGGGGCATACGAACGAGGCATACCGACGATGAACGAGCAGGAACGACAGACGCTCGAGGGCTACACCCAGACCATGCGCCCCGTGTGCGTGGGGCGCTTTCAGCTGCAGATGCCCGAGCGCATGGCATTGAGCTCGAGCAGCCTGACGGTGAACGACGCGAAAATCAGCGCCCGGCCGATGAGCCGGCAGATGTATGACCGGTTCATCGGGAAACGGAAAAACACCCTGGAAGCGAAAAAACCGGACAGTGAAGTTTATTCCCCTTACCTCAAAAGGGTAATTGAGAGCAGCGCGGGATTCATTATTTTCGACAGAAATGAAAGCCCCGGAGCTACCGATGCACTGAGGGTCCTGGAGGGATACAAATTCGAGGGGTTCACGATGTTCTCCGTCGAGCTCAAGGCAACGGACCTGACCGACGAGCGCTACAAGGCGGACCGCGCCTATATGTCGTCCAACAAATCCGAGCGCCTCAAGCAGGTGCAGCACCTGCTGCAGCGCCTGCACCCGCGCGAGAGCGACGAGATACCCGAACGCCCCGGCCTGTGCTTCGGGCACGGATTCCTCGCCGGCGGGGCGGATGAGACGATCCCCGGCGCCGCCCTGCCCTATCGGGAGGAATCCATCGGGATGACCTTCGTCGATAACGTCCATGAAGACATCTATCTCAACATCTATACCAACACCACGATCGCGGCAGAGACCACGCTGCTGGAGCGAAAACCGGGGGTAATAGCGCTCCTGTCCAGAGACCCGAACCACTCCATGCTCCGTGACGGCAAGGTCGATCTCCAGGGCATCAAGCAGGCCGAGGAGGTCCTGACAACCGGCACCACCGACGAGGACGTGCGAGGGCATTATTTCAATATCGAGGCCAACAGCAGGATCGGCTCCCCCGAAACCCCTTACGTCGACATCACCCTTCGCACGGGGGAGTTCGTCACTGACGGGACGCACCCGAGAATCGACCAGGCTTCACTGACAGACGCCGAGGCTGCGGGCCTCTGGGATGCCGTCACCCGCACGTTCCAGCCCCGCCCCAACGCCTTCTGATTCGTGCCGGATGAACGAACACACGGTTTTCATCAGGGCGGGACTACAACTTCGTCGCACAGGGACAGGTATCGGACCCCGGCCACCCATTCATTCTGATTCGCATGGAAGGCGGCGACGTGCCCGGGGACTCAGCCAACCGGCTGTGGCATTCCACCCTGGGCAGCCTGCGGCCACGCCCCGGGGCCTTATGAATCGGGGGGTTCAGCTAGAAAACCGCTTCCAGCGCCTCGTCGAGACGGCTGACGGGGATGATCTCCAGGCCCTCGGGACGCTGGCCCTTGGGGGGCAGGTTCTTGGCCGGCACCAGCGCGCGCCGGAAGCCGTGTTTGGCGGCCTCGCCGAGGCGCTCCGGGCCGTTCGGTACCGGCCGGATCTCGCCGGCCAGGCCGACCTCGCCGAACATCACCCATTCCTGGCCCACGGCGCGGTCGCGCAGGCTGGAGAGCACGGCCACGAGGCTGGGCAGGTCGCTGGCGGTCTCGGTGACGCGCACCCCGCCCACCACGTTGAAGAAGACGTCCTCCCCCGCGGTACTGATGCCGCCGTGGCGGTGCAGCACCGCCAGCAGCATGGCCAGGCGGTTGCCGTCCAGCCCGAGGGCCACGCGGCGCGGATTCGCCAGCGGGCTCTCGGAGACCAGCGCCTGGACCTCCACCAGCAGCGGTCGCGTGCCCTCGCGGGTGACCATGATCACGCTGCCCGGCACCGGCTGCTCGTGGCGCGAGAGGAAGATCGCGGAGGGGTTCTTCACCTCGTGCAGCCCGGTGTCGAGCATGGCGAAGACTCCGAGCTCGTTGGCGGCGCCGAAGCGGTTCTTCACCGCGCGCAGCAGGCGGTAGCGGCTGCCGGCGTCGCTCTCGAAATACAGCACCGTGTCGACCATGTGCTCCATAACCCGCGGGCCGGCGAGCTGGCCGTCCTTGGTGACGTGGCCGACCAGGAACAGCGCCGTGCCGGTCTGCTTGGCGTAGCGCACGAGCTGGGCGGTGCACTCGCGCACCTGGGCCACCGAGCCCGGCGCCGAGCTCAGCCCCTCGGTATGCAGGGTCTGGATCGAGTCGATGACCATCACGGCGGGACGTTCCGCGGCGGCGGCGTCGAGCACCGCCTCCACCGAGGTCTCGGCGAGCAGCCGCAGGCCCTCCGCGGCGACGTTCAGCCGGCTGGCGCGCAGGCCCACTTGGCGCAGCGATTCCTCACCGGTGACGTACAGCGCGCTGTGCGCGGCGGGCAGCCGGGCCACCATCTCCAGCAGCAGGGTGGACTTGCCGATGCCCGGATCACCGCCGAGGAGCACCACCCCGCCGCGGACCAGTCCGCCGCCGAGGACACGGTCCAGCTCGCCGATGCCGGCGCTGAAGCGGGTCTCCTCGTCGGAGGGCACGTCCGCAAGGCTGCGCACCCCCCGGTCGCCGGCGTACTGGCCCCGGGGCCGCCCGCCGGCGGCCGGCGTGGCCTCGACGATCTGCTCCTCCAGGGTGTTCCAGGCCCCGCACTCGGGACACTGGCCCGCCCACTTGGGCGAGGAACCGCCGCAGTCGCTGCACACGTACAGACGCCGGGGCTTCGCCGTCCTGGCCATCAGTCACTCCTCCCGGAAGGTCACGCGCGGGGTCAGCCGGCAGAACAGCTCGTAGGCGATGGTGCCGCAGTGGCCGGCGACCTCCTCCGCGGGCAGCCCCCGCCCCCACAGGGTCACCGGCGCGCCGACGGCGGCGCCGGGATGCCCGCGCAGGTCCACGCAGAGCATGTCCATGGACACCCGCCCCGCCAGGGCCGCGCGGCGGCCGTCCACCAGCACCGGGGTACCGTTGGGCGCGTGGCGCGGATAGCCGTCGCCGTAACCGATGGAGACCACGCCCACGGGCATGTCCTCCGGGCAGGTGAAGGTCCCGCCATAGCCCACCCGGTCACCGCGATGGTGGCGGTGCACGGCGATCAGCCGCGCCTCCAGGGTCATCGCCGGGACCAGCGGCGGGCGCTCGCCGCCATCGATGAACGGCGACGCCCCGTACAGGCAGATGCCCGGACGCACCCAGTCCGCATGGGCGGACGGCCAGGCCAGGGTCGCCGCGGAATTGGCGATGGACGCCTCTCCCCGCCCCGCCTCGCGGGCCCGCGCAAAGGCCTCGAGCTGGCGCGGCGTGGTGTCGTCGCGGCGGTCGTCGGCACAGGCGAGATGGGTGAGCCAGCGGATCTCCCCCACCGCGGGGCAGTCGCGCAGGCGACGGTAAACCGCCGCCGTTTCCTCCGGTCGGAAGCCCAGGCGGTGCATGCCGCTGTCCACCTTGATCCAGACATCCAGCGGCCGGGACGGCGCGGCCCGCTCCAGGCACTCGACCTGCCACGGGGCGTGAATCACCGCATCCAGCCGCTGGTGGGCGAAGTCTTCGATCTCGTCGGCGTCGAAGAAGCCCTCCAGCAGCACGATGCGGTGGTCATGCCCGGCCTCGCGCAGGGGCAGCGCCTCGGCGAGGCAGCTCACCGCGAAGGCGTCCGCTCCTGCCAGCGCGGCGGCGGCGCGGCGCAGGCCGTGGCCGTAGGCATCCGCCTTGAGCACGGCGATCGCCCGCGCCCCCGGCGCGCGCTCGCGCACCACGCCCAGGTTGTGCACGAGCGCATCGGTGTGGATGGTCGCCCGGGCCACGCGGCTCACGTCCAGCCCTCGCTCCCGTAAACGTCGTCGATGTAGTTCTCGAAGCGCGTGAACTGCCCGAGGAACGTCAGGCGCATGGTGCCCACCGGGCCGTTACGCTGCTTGCCGATAATGATCTCCGCGGTGCCCTTGTCGGGGCTGTCGTCGTTGTAGACCTCGTCGCGGTAGATGAACACGATCACGTCGGCGTCCTGCTCGATCGCCCCGGATTCGCGCAGGTCCGACATCACCGGGCGCTTGTTCGGGCGCTGCTCCAGGCTACGGTTAAGCTGGGAGAGCGCGATCACGGGCACGTCCAGCTCCTTCGCCATGGCCTTGAGCGAACGCGAGATCTCCGAGACCTCCTGGGCGCGGTTCTCCTTGAAGCCCGGCAGCTGCATGAGCTGGAGGTAGTCGATGAGGATCAGCCCGAGGCCGTGCTCACGCTTGAGCCGGCGTGCGCGGGCACGCATCTCGGTGGGCGTGAGCCCGGGGGTGTCGTCGATGAACAGCTTCGCCTGCGAGAGCAGGTTCATGGTGCTGGTCAGCCGCGGCCAGTCGTCCTCCTCCAGCCGCCCGGAGCGGATCTTCTGCAGCTCCACCCGGCCGAGCGAGGAGAGCATGCGCATGGCCAGGGCGTCCGCGGGCATCTCCATGCTGAACACCGCCACCGGCGTGCCGTCGTGCATGGCGACGTTCTCGGCGATGTTCATGGCGAAGGTGGTCTTGCCCATGGACGGGCGGGCCGCGACGATCACCATGTCGCCGCCCTCCATCCCGGAGGTCATTCGATCGAAGTCGCTGAAGCCGGTGGGCAGACCGGTGACGTCGCCGTCCTGGTGGAAGAGCGTGTCGATGCGGTCGACGACGCTGGGCAGGATGTCGCGCACGCCGATGAACCCGCGGCCACCGCGGCGCGACTGCTCGGCGATCTCGAAGATGGTGCGCTCGGCGAAGTCGAGCAGCTCCTCGCTGCCACGGCCGTCCGGCGTGTAGCCGGCACTCGCGACCTCCGTGCCCGCCTCGATGAGCTGGCGCAGCACGGACTTCTCGCGGACGATGTCCGCGTAGGCGCGGATGTTCGCGGAGCTCGGGGTATCCTTGGCGAGAGCACCGAGATACGGCAGGCCGCCGGCGTCCTCGAGCTGGCCGTTGGACTTCAGCCACTCGGACAGGGTCACCGCGTCCATGGGCTGGCCGCCCTCGGCCAGGGTCTCCATGGCCCGGAAAATCAGCCGGTGGTCGCGGCGATAGAAATCCGCCTCGGACACCCGGTCGGCGACCTGGTCCCAGGCACCGTTGTCCACCATCAGCCCGCCGAGCACCGCCTGCTCGGCCTCGATGGAGTGAGGCGGGACCTTCAGCGCCTCCGTCTCGGTTAGCGCAGCACGCGCGTCGGCCATCTCCAACCTCCGCGCCCGCCTCCGGGCGCCGGCTCACTGCCGGTGGCCGCGGCACCGCAGGGCGCCACGGTCACCGCTGCCCATCCGCACGGCCCCAGGCGGGGCCGCGATGCATGCCCGCCGGCCGGCGGGCATGCCGGTGCGGTCACTCCTCGGCGGTGACCGAGACCGTCACGGTGGCGTCCACGTCCGAGTGCAGGTGCAGCTCGATCTCGTAGTCGCCGGTCACACGCAGCGGCCCCTCGGGCAGACGCACCTCCTGGCGCTCCACCTCGACACCGGCGGCGGTCACCGCATCGGCGATATCGGCGGTGCCCACGGAGCCGAAGAGCTTGCCCTCGTCGCCGGCCTTGGCGGTGATGGTCACCGTCAGCCCCGCGAGCTGCTCCGCGCGGCGCTGCGCGGCGGCGAGCTGCTCCGCCGCCTGGCGCTCGAGCTCGGCGCGGCGCTCCTCGAAATAGCGGATGTTCTCCTCGGTGGCCATGCGCGCCTTGCCCTGCGGCAGCAGGTAGTTACGCCCGTAGCCCGCGCGCACCTTAACGCGGTCGCCGAGCCCCCCGAGATTGTCGACCTTCTCAAGCAGAATGACTTCCATTGCTAATCCCCAGAACCAGTCCAGTAATCGATCCACGCCCGCCGTCTCAGGCGGACTCCGTGACCCGGCGCCGCACGTCCACGAACACGTCCATCATGCCGGCGATGGCATAGATGCGCGCGAACGGGGCGAGGCTCACATAGACCACGACCAGCCAGGCCCGGCTCAGCCCCTTCGCACCGACCAGCGCGTGGGCAACCGCCAGGGCCTGGAAGACGAACACCGTGCTCACCACCAGCGCCACGTCGTAGAGCGCGCCGCCCCCGACGACAGAGCCGACGACGAGCACGCCCAGGCAGGCGAAGGTGAACCCGCGGGAGAAACGCAGGGCGTGGAACTCCGCGCCGAACCCCCCGGGATTGTACAGCAGCGCCTGCCACCAGCGCGCCAGCAGCAGGCTGGCAATACCCACCAGCAGCAGGTTACCGAACCACAGCGACGTCATCATCGTCGCGAGCCGGCCCGCCTGTGCGTTCAGCGCCTCGCGGGTGGCCGGGTCCGCAAACAGGCCTGCCGCCTGCTCCAGCATCCCCTGCCAGTAGGCGCCGGCGTCCCCCACCACCAGGTGGAAGAGGATCACCGCGACGCCCGCCAGGGCCGCGGCCGCCTCCAGCGCCCGCGGCAGTGAGACCGTCACCCGGAGGCAGGCGGCCACTGCCACCATCGGCAGCCAGACCTGCAGCGGCAGCTGCAGGGCCGGCAGCGGGCTGCCCACACTCGCCTGAGCGAGTACCGCCAGCACCGCGGTGGCACCAGCAACGGTGAGAACACCCTCACCGGCACCGCGGCGCAGGGTCACCAGCGCCACCACTGCCGAGCTGATCCACAGCAGCAGCGGCACCACGGCGGTCAGCGCCGTCACGGCGATGGCCGCTATGCGGCCGCGCATGACCAGCGCTGCCAGTGAGCGCATGTCAGTGCCGGTCGGTGTACGGCAGCAGCGCGAGGTAACGGGCGCGCTTGATCGCCCGCGCGAGCTGGCGCTGGTAACGCGCGCTGGTGCCGGTGATGCGGCTCGGCACGATCTTGCCGGTCTCGGTGATGTAGTTGCGCAGCGTGTTGAGATCCTTGTAGTCGATCTCCTTCACGCCCTCGGCGGTAAAGCGGCAGTACTTCCTGCGGCGGAAAAAACGTGCCATGTCGTCGTCACTCCCGATGGTTTGCGTCGCCGGCGGCAATGCTGATCCGCTCGGCGCTGATGATTAAACGGCTGTCGCCATCACGCTGACGCGCCCGGGCGAGGAATCCCTCCACCGTGACCGCGGTGCCCGGCGGCCAGTCCCCGGCCTCCGGGGCCAGGACCGCGCCGGCGGCGCGCACGCCGACCCGGAATCGGATCGGGCGCTCCACCCCGGCCTCCACCTGACGCGATTCGTGCTCGATGAGCAGTCGCGCGATGGGGACGCCGGCGGGCGAATACCGCAGCTGGACGGCATCGACCAGGCGGCCGGTGATGCACACACGGTTGTCGGCCATGGGCCGCGGCTCAGGCGTCGGCGGACTCCCGCTCGCCGCGCTCCTCCTCGCGCCGCTCCTCCTGGTTCTTGGCCAGCGGGGACGGCTCGGTGACGGCCTCCTGACGGCTCAGCGTCATGTGGCGGATCACCGCGTCGTTGAACCGGAACAGCGAGACGAGCTCGTCCAGGTCCTCGGAGGTGCACTCGACGTTCATGAGCACGTAGTGCGCCTTGATCAGCTTGTTGATCGGGTAGGCGAGCTGACGGCGCCCCCAGTCCTCGAGGCGGTGGATCGCACCGTTGTTGCCCTCGATAAGGCTGCGGTAACGCTCGATCATGGCGGGTACCTGATCGCTCTGGTCCGGGTGGACCAGGAATACGATTTCGTAGTGTCGCATTGTCACTCCTTGCGGTTGACTGACCGATGGGCCGGGTCACGAAAGCCGCCCGCGAATGCGAACGGCAAGGAGACGCCCGAAAGCAGGCGAACGCGGGATGATAACCCCGACACGCGGCGGGCGCAAAACCGCGTGTCAGCGCCGCTGACGAACGGCCTCGAAGAGCACCACGCCGGTGGCCACGGAGACGTTGAGGCTCTCCACCGCACCGGCCATGGGGATGCGCACCAGCGTATCGCAGGCCTCGCGCGTCAGCCGGCGCATTCCGGACTCTTCGGCGCCGAGCACCAGCGCCAGCGGCCCGGTGAGGTCGGCGTCGTAGAGCGCGGCGTCGGCGCCGTCCGCCGCCCCCACCAGCCAGACACCGCGCTCACGCAGCCCACGGAGCGTGCGCGCGAGATTGGTGACCTGGAAGAACGGCACCCGTGCCGCGGCACCGGCAGCGACCTTGTGCACCACCGGTGTGAGTCCGGTGGCCCGGTCCCGGGGCGCGATCACGCCGTGCACGCCGGCGGCGTCCGCGGTACGCAGACAGGCACCGAGGTTGTGCGGGTCCTGGACCTGGTCGAGCACCAGCAGCAGGGGCGCCTCGTCGAGGCCGTCCAGCATCTGCGCCAGGTCGTCCTCGCCCCGGGGGCGCTCGCCGCGGTAGTGGATCACCACGCCCTGGTGGGCGCCGCCCTCGGCGAGGCGGTCCAGGGTCCGGCGGTCGGCGGTATGGACGGGGCACCCCACCCCCTCGAGCTGTTCGCGCAGCCGGCGGCCGCGGGCGTCGCCGCGGCGCGCGTCCACCCAGGCCTCGACCACGCGGGTGGGATCGTAGCGCAGCGCGGCCCGTACCGCGTGCTGGCCGAAGAGGACCTGGAGGTTGCCGCTCAACTACCGCCGCCCCCGCTGCCACTGCCGCCACTACTGCGGCGGCGGCCACCGCGGCGACGGCCGGAGCGGGACTTCTGCTTCTTCTGGCCACCACCGCGCCGGCGCACGGCGGATTCCTCCAGCGGCTCGCCGTCCGGCCCGAGGGGATGGGCGACGGGCTGGAAGTCGATTTTGCGCTCGTCGATGTCTACGCGGGCGACGAGCACCCGGATACGGTCGGTGAGACGGTACTCCTTGCCCGTGCGCTGCCCCGTCAGCCGGTGACCGATGGGGTCGAAGTGGAAGAAGTCGCTTTCCAGGTTGGTGATATGGATCAGCCCGTCGACGTAGACGCCGTCGAGCTCCACGAACAACCCGAAGCTCGTCACCCCGCTGATCACGCCGTTGAACTCGGTGCCCACGTGCTGGGACATGTACCGGCACTTGAGCGTCATCTCCGCATCGCGGCTCGCCTCCTCGGCGCGCCGGTCGGTCATGGAGCAGTGCTCGCCGAGGGTCACCAGGTAGTCGTGACGGTAGCCGAAGTCCGCCGGCTTGCCGCCGTTGATGGCGTGCTTGATCGCACGGTGGACGACCAGGTCCGGGTAGCGCCGGATCGGCGAGGTGAAGTGCGCGTACGCGTCCAGCGCCAGGCCGAAATGGCCGACGTTGTCCGGACGGTACTCGGCGGCCATCATCGAGCGCAGCAGCACCGTCTCGATGAGGTGACGGTCCGGCCGGCTGCGCACGCGCTGCATCAGACGGGCGTAATCCTTGGGCTCAGGCGCATCGCCGCCCTCCAGGCGCAACCCGGTCTGGCTGAGGAACTGGCGCAGGTTAGTCAGCCGCTCCTCCGCCGGGCGCTCATGGACACGGTACAGCGCGGGTATCCGGCGGCGCAGCAGAAAGCGCGCCGCGGCCACGTTGGCGCGCACCATGCACTCCTCGATGAGCTTGTGCGCGTCGTGGCGCTCGGTCGGGTGGATACCCGCGATCTGGCCCTGGTCGTCGAAGCTCATCTCCGTCTCGGTGGTCTCGAAGTCGATCGCCCCGCGGCGATCGCGATCCTTGCGCAGGGCGCGGTAGACGGAGAAGAGGTTGTCGACGTGCTTGAGCACGCCGCGGAAACGCCGGCGCACATCCGGGTCGCGGTCGATGTGGATGGCCTTGACCTCGTCGTAGGTCAGCCGGGCGCTGGAGCGCATCACGCCCTCGTAGAAACGCGAGCGCCGGAGCTTGCCCTCGCGGCTGATCTGCATCTCGCAGACCATGCACAGGCGGTCCACCTTCGGGTTGAGCGAGCACAGGCCGTTGGAGAGAACCTCCGGCAGCATCGGCACGACGCTGCGCGGGAAGTACACGGAGTTGCCCCGCTCCGCCGCCTCGCGGTCCAAGGCTGAGCCGGGCTCGACGTAATGGGCCACGTCCGCGATCGCGACAAGCAGCTTCCAGCCGCTGTCCGTGGGCTCACAGTAGACCGCGTCGTCGTAGTCCCGGGCGTCCGGGCCGTCGATGGTCACCAGCGGCAGCTGTCGCAGGTCCGTGCGTCCCTGCTTCGCCGGCCCCGGCACCTCGTCGCCGAAGGCCTCGGCGTCGCGGGTAACCTCGGCCGGCCATTCCACCGGGATGCCGTGAACCCTCGCGGCGACATCGATCTCGCTGCCGGCGGGGATATGACGGCCCACGACCTCCGTGACCCGGCCGATGGGCTGGCGGCGCTTGGTGGGCTGGCTGAGCACCTCGACCACCACGAGGTCGCCGTTCTGGGCCTCGCCGCGGTTATCCGCGGGGATGATCACGTCCTGATGGAGACGCTTGTTGTCCGGCACCAGGAAGCCCACGCCGCTCTCTTCGAAATAGCGCCCGGCGATGGAGCGGTTGGCGCGCTCGAGCACCTCCACGATCTCGCCCTCGGTCCGGCCCTGGCGGTCGACGCCGGTGATGCGTGCCACCGCGCGATCGCCATGCAGGAGGTTGCGCATCTCCCGCGGCGAGAGGAGTACATCATCGCCGGGCAGGTCGGGGTGCAACATGCCCCAGCCCTCCGGGCCGGATCGTACCCGGCCGCGGACGAGCTCCTCGTTGTCCACCACGACGTACCCGTTGCGGCGGTTGCGCACGAGCTGGCCGTCGCGCTCCATCGCGCGCAGGCGGCGGCGCAGGCCTTCGAGGTCGTCCTCCTCCGCGAGCTCGAAGAGCTCGGCGAGCTCCCGGCGGGAGAGCGGCCGGGCCGCGGCCTCCAGCTGTTCCAGGATGAACTCGCGGCTGGGAACCGGGTTACCGTATTTTTCCTTCTCACGGGCAAGATGCGGATCCGTGTCCGGATCGACGCTGCGTTTTTTCGCCATTCGGCAGGTAGTCCTCGTTGCTTGGCGCTTGTAGTCAATCAAATCAGCATACGCGATCGCACCCGGGCATTGACAGGCCCGCGCACCCCGGTTAATCTCTGCGCCGCTTGTCGACGAGAGGCAATCGAGTCGACAGGAAAGCCGAGGTGGCGGAATTGGTAGACGCGCTAGCTTCAGGTGCTAGTGGGGGTAATCCCCGTGGAGGTTCAAGTCCTCTCCTCGGCACCAGACAACGGAAAAGGCGGGCCTGACGGCTCGCCTTTTTTTATGCGCGGCCACAGGAAGGTCGCCACCGCCGCTCCCCACCCACGCGTCACACGACCGCCCCGGCACCCGCGGTGCCTCCCCGGTGCGACTGACGCCGAAGTGACACCGGCGACAGCAGGCAACGCCGAATACCGCAATGCCTTCGGTGCTATCCGCGGCGGCCAGGGGGGGGTACCGACAACGTCGGTGATCGGTGCCAGCACGACCGGCGGCCCGGGACGGGCGCCGGCGATCCGTCAGGGGTCAGCCGGGCGGGGTGATGACGCCCCGCCCACGCCTGCTCAATCGAAGGGGTTGTTGAGCACGATGGTGTCGCGCCGGTCCGCACCGGTGGAGATCATGTCGATGGGCACACCCACCAGCTCCTCGATGCGGCTGAGATAGGTCCGCGCCGCCTGCGGCAGGTCCTCGTAGCGGCGCACGCCTACCGTCGAGCACCGCCAGCCCGGCAGCTCCACGTATTCCGGCTCGCACTCGGCGACGGCCTCGGCCCCCGCCGGCAGCACCGCGCTGGTGCGGTCGTCGCTGCGGTAACCCACACAGATACGCAGGGTATCGAGCTCGTCGAGGACGTCGAGCTTGGTGATGCACAGCCCGGAGAGGCTGTTGATCTGCGCCGAGCGGCGCATGGCCACGGCATCGAACCAGCCGCAGCGCCGCGGCCGTCCGGTAGTCGCGCCGAACTCGTCGCCCCGGCGGGCGAGATGCTCGCCGAGCTCGTCGAACAGCTCGGTCGGGAACGGCCCCGCGCCCACGCGGGTGGTGTAGGCCTTGGTGATGCCGAGCACGTGGTCGATGTGCCGCGGCCCGACCCCCGTGCCGGCGGCGGCGGCGCCGGCGGTGGTGTTCGAGGACGTCACGTAGGGGTAGGTGCCGTGGTCGATGTCCAGCAGCGTGCCCTGGGCGCCCTCGAAGAGCAGGTTTTCACCGGCGTCGCGCCGGTCATGGAGCAGCGCGGCGACGTCCGCGGTCATCGGCCGCAGCGCCTCGGCATGGGCCAGGCAGGCCTCCTGGATGCGCTGGAAGTCCAGCGGCTGCTCACCGAAGTAGTGCTGGAGCACGAAATTGTGGAAGTCCAGCAGCTCACCGAGCTTCGCCGCAAGGCGCTCACGGTGGAAGAGATCCCCGATCCGCAGCCCGCGCCGGGCGACCTTGTCCTCGTAGGCCGGGCCAATGCCGCGACCGGTGGTCCCGATGGCGGCCTGGCCGCGGGCGCGCTCGCGCGCCTGGTCCAGGGCCTGGTGCGAAGGCAGGATCACCGGGCAGGCCGGACTCACGCGCAGGCGCTCGCGGGCGGGCACGCCCCGCGCCTCCAGCGTCTCGACCTCCTCGAGCAGCGCCGCCGGCGAGACCACCACGCCGTTGCCGATCAGGCAGAGCACGTCCTGGCGCAGGATCCCGGACGGGATGAGGTGCAGCACGGTCTTCTCGCCGTCGATCACGAGGGTGTGACCGGCGTTGTGACCGCCCTGGAAACGTGCCACGGCGGATACCCCCTCGGTGAGGAGATCCACCACCTTGCCCTTGCCCTCGTCGCCCCACTGGGAGCCGACGACCACGACGCTCTTACCCATTGAATTCCTTCCGTTCAATCAAGCGATTCCACGACCCAGCCATCGCCCTTGTGCACGAGCACCCGGTCGCAGCCCATCTCCGCCGCCTCGTGCTCGTGGCCGGGCAGCAGCCAGACGACGCGTTCCCCGGCGGCACGCAGGGCGTCGATGCGCTCGAACAGCGCCGTGGAGTCGGTCCACGGGGCACCGATCGCCGCCGGCACGACGCCAGTGGCGCCCGCCTCGTCGGCAAGGGCGAGCACGTTGCGCAGATCGGCGCTGAAACCGGTCGCCGGCCGGGGCCGCCCGAACACGGCGCCGATTTCGTCATAACGTCCACCGCGGGCGATCTCCTGGCTGAAGCCGGGCACCAGCGCCGCGAAGACCACACCGGTATGGTAGCGGTAGCCGCGCAGCTCGCCGAGGTCGAAATGCAGCGCCACGCTCGGCAGCCAGCGCTCCAGCGCCCCGGCGATGGACCACAGCCGGCGCAGGGCGTCATGGACCGCCCCGCTGGCCTCCGCCAGGCGCTCGTTCGCGTGATCCAGCACCTCCACGCCGCCGGTGAGCTCCGGCAGGGCCGCGAGCATGCCCGCGACCGACGCCGGGACGCTGTACTCGCGCAACAGCGCATCCAGGTCCGCCACGGCCTTGCGCTGGAGGGCATCCCACAGCGCGGTCTCGGCCGCCTCGTCGAGCCCGGCCTGGCGGGCCAGACCGCGGAAGATGCCGACATGGCCGAGGTCCACGTGCACGCTCGCCACCCCCGCCGTGCGCAGGGTCTCGACCATCAGGGCGATGACCTCTATGTCGCTCTCGACGCCGGCATGGCCGTAGAGCTCGGCGCCCACCTGCAGCGGGTTGCGCGAACCGGTGAGCCCGTCGGGGCGCGTCTGCAGCACCGTGCCCGAGTAACACAGCCGCACCGGGCACTCCCGGCGGAGCTGGTGGGCATCGATACGCGCGGCCTGCGGCGTGATGTCGGCGCGCACACCCATCATACGCCCGGAGAGCTGATCGGTGAGCTTGAACGTCTGCAGATCCAGGTCGTGGGCCGCGCCGGTGAGCAGGGAGTCGAGATACTCGATCGCCGGGGGCATCACCAGCTCGTAGCCCCAGCGCTCGTAGCAGCCGAGCACGCGCTGGCGCAGCCGCTCCAGGGCCATGGCCCGGGGCGGCAGCAGCTCGTCCACCGCGTCCGGGAGCATCCAGCGCTCGCCGCGGGTCGGGATAGACTCGGTCATGAGTGCCTCCGCGCCGTCAGTGGCGCACCAGGTAGAGCAGGATGACGCCGGCGATCATGGTCGCCAGGCCGGTCCAGCGCAACGTCCGGTCGTTGTGCTGGACGATCTGGAAGAGCACCCGCCGCATGGTGCGCGGGCTGAGAAAGGGCATGATGCCCTCGATCACCAATATCAGCGCGAGCGCGCTCAGCAGGTCCTCCAGCATCATGGGATGTCAGGCCTCCGGGGTCGGGCGGCGGTGGTGGCGACGGCGCTCAGCCGTCGCCACCGCCAGCCGAGCCGCCGGACTGCGCATCACCGCTGGACTGGACGCCACCGCCGGGCTGGCGGAAGTAACGGAAGTACTCGGAATCCGGCGAGAGCACGACCACGTCGCCCTGACCGTCAAGGCTGCGCTTGTAGGACTGCAGGCTGCGGTAGAAGGCGTAGAACTCCGGATTGTCGGAGTACGTCCCCGCGTAGATCCGTGCCGCCTCGGCGTCGCCGGCACCGCGGATGCGGTCGGCGTCGCGCCGCGCCTTGGCGAGGATGACGGTGCGCTGGCGGTCCGCGGACGCGCGGATACGCTCCGCCGCCTCGGCACCCTCGGCACGGAACTCCCGCGCCACGCGCTCGCGCTCCGCGGCCATGCGCTGGTAAACGGACTCGCTCACGCTGTCCGGCAGATCCACGCGCTTGAGGCGCACGTCCACGACGTCGACGCCCAGGCTCTTGGCCGCCTCGGAGGCGCGTTTCTGCAGGATACGGGTGATCTGCACGCGGTCGCCGGAGATGATCTCGCGGATGGTGCGCGAGCCGAACTCGTTGCGCAGCCCCTCCTGGATGATCTCCGAGAGCCGGGTGTTCGCCGCCTGCACCGAGCCCTGCACGGTGGTGTAGAAGGCACGCACATCACCGATGCGCCACTTCACGAAGGCATCGACGATGAGGTTCTTCTTCTCCTGGGTCAGGAACCGCTGGGGGTCCTGGTCCAGGGTCTGCACGCGCGCATCAAAGTAGCGCACGTTGTTCACGAACGGCGTCTTGAAGTGCAGTCCGGGGGCGACCTTGGCGTCCACGATCTCACCGAGACGGAACTTGATCGCCTTCTCGGTCTCGCGGACCGTGTAGACCGACATGGAGCCGATCACCAGCGCCACGACGACGATGACGGCGACGATGGGCAATCCTCGTTTCATCAGCGGCTCTCCCGGGTTCTCAGACGGCTCTCGCTCCAGTTGCCCCCGGAGCTGCTCTGGCTGCCGGAGCTCGCGGAGCTGCCGGCACTGCTCGACGAGCTGCCACCGCCGGCACCGGACATGCTGCCGGTATCACCGTTATCGACACCGGCGCGGGCGCGCTGGCTCTGCTCCATAAGCTTCTCGACCGGCAGGTAGAGCAGAGACTGGCTGCCGTTACCCTTGCCGGAGTCGATCAGGATGTTGCCGGTGGCCGAGAGCACGTCCTCCACGGACTCGATGTACAACCGCTCCCGCGTGACCTGCGGCGCCATGTTGTACTCCTTGGCCACGGCGGCGAAGCGGTCGGTCTCGCCATTGGCCTGGGCGACCACCTGCTCGCGATAGGCCTCGGCCTCCTCGCTGATACGGGCGGCCTGACCCTGGGCCCGCGGGATGATCTCGTTCTGGTACGCCTGCGCCTGGTTGATCAGGCGCAGGCGGTCCTCGCGGGCCTTGATCGCATCGGCGAAGGCGTCCTGCACCTGCTCCGGCGGCTGGACGTCCTGGATCGCGACCTCGACGAGGTTGATCCCGGAGTCGTAGGCCTTGAGCGTCTCCTCGATGCGCTGGCGGGTCTGCATCGCGACCTCGGCACGCCCCTCGGTGAGGATGAAGTCCAGCTCGTTCTTGCCCACGGTCTCACGCAGGGCGGACTCGGTGACCGACTTCAGTGTCTGCTGCGGCTCGAGGAAGTTGAACAGGTACTTCGCCGGGTCCGAGATGTCGTACTGCACCGCGAGGTGCACGTTAACGATGTTCTCGTCCTTGGTGAGCATCAGCGCCTCGGAAGGCACCGTGCGGGTGTTGTTGGCGGTGGTCGCCTCGTAGCCGACGGTGATGCGCCGGCGCTCGGAGGTCCGCACCTTCTCCACCTCGCCCACGGGATAGGGCAGGTGCCAGTGCGGCCCGGGGCCGGTGGTGGCCACGTGCTGGCCGAAGCGCAGCTCCACGCCGCGCCAGCCGGCATCGACGATGTAGACGCCGGAGGCCAGCCACCCGAGCACGATCACGACGATGATCACGCCGATGCCGGTCGGGCCGATGGACAGTCCGCCGCCCCCGTCCGGGCCGGAGCCGCCGCCATTGCCGCCGGACTTGCCGCCGAACAGGGCACTCAGCCGCTGCTTCGCGCGGCGCAGCGCCTCGTCGAGATCCGGTGGTCCCTGGTTGCCGCCACCGCCGCTCCAGGGGTCCCGGTTGTCTCCGCCGGGCTCATTCCAGGCCATGATTGAAGTACTCCCAGTTGGACAGGCCCGCCGGGGCCGATCACAGGCACAGCGGCGGATTCTAATGACGCCCGCGCGCCCGCCGCAAGGCGGACGCGCCTCAGTCGATAAAGGTCGGCAATCCCTCGTGACGGCGAAGGCGCTCCATCTCCCGCTGAGGCAGGCTCACCTCCAGCAGGCAGTCGCCGTTGTCGAGCATGCGCTCCTCAAGCACCTCGCCGGACTGATAGACCAGTGCCCGCAGCCGCCCCTCGCTGGGCGGCAGGCGCAGCCGCCCGCGGGCACGGCGCTCGCCGACGCGCTCGGCCACCACCCCCGGCAGCAGGTCCAGCCCCTCACCGGTCTTCGCCGAGACCCACAGGGCCACCGGCTTGCCGTGCTCGTCGCGGTCCACCCGCGCGGGCTGGCCGAGCCGGTCGATTTTGTTGTAGATGGTGAGCACCGCCACCTCGCCGGCCCCGATCTCGCCGAGCACGCCCTCGACCTCGGTGACCTGGTCCCCGCGATCCGCCGCGCCCGCATCCACCACGTGCAGCAGCAGATCGGCCTCGATGACCTCCTCCAGGGTGGAGCGGAAGGCGGCCACGAGCTGGTGGGGGAGGTCGCTGATGAAGCCGACGGTATCCGCGAACACCGCGGATTCGCCACCCGGGAGCGGCACCCGCCGGAGGGTCGTGTCCAGCGTCGCGAACAACTGGTCGGCGGTGAACACGGTGGACTCGGCGAGCCGGTTGAACAGCGTGGACTTGCCGGCATTGGTGTAGCCGACCAGCGAGACCGCCGGCAGGTCGCGCTTGCGCCGCGCCTGCCGGCCCTGGCTGCGCTGGCGGCGCACCCGCTCCAGACGCTTCTCCAGCTGCTTGATGCGATGACCGAGCATCCGCCGGTCCATCTCCAGCTGGGTCTCGCCCGGGCCGCGCTGGCCGATGCCGCCCTTCTGCCGCTCCAGATGGCTCCAGCCCCGCACCAGCCGGCTGGCGATATGACGGAGCTGGGCGAGCTCCACCTGGAGCTTGCCCTCGTGGGTGCGGGCACGCTGGGCGAAGATGTCGAGGATCAGCCCGGTGCGGTCCAGCACCCGACAGCCGAGCTCGCGCTCGAGGTTGCGCTCCTGGGCCGGCGACAGCATGTGGTTCACCAGGACCAGGTCCGCACCGGCCGCGGCGATACGCTCGCCGAGCTCGGCGACCTTGCCG
The DNA here is from genome assembly GCF_010993615.1 of Arhodomonas sp. KWT. Taxonomy (NCBI): domain Bacteria; kingdom Pseudomonadati; phylum Pseudomonadota; class Gammaproteobacteria; order Chromatiales; family Ectothiorhodospiraceae; genus Arhodomonas; species Arhodomonas sp. KWT. The sequence continues at coordinate 18,281 of NZ_WNXE01000018.1, forward strand.
CGACCGAGAAAGTAACGGGGATCGGGGCGGTCCCGCCGGTTCACGACCCGGTCGACGATCTCCGCGCCGGCGGAGACCGCCAGCGCGGAGAATTCCTCCAGGGTCTCGTCCAGCGAGGCCCCACCGTCGTCGAGCTGCACCAGCACGGCGCGTTCGCCGCCCTCGGGACGATCGAATAGTTGTGCCGGCGCGGTCTCCGTCACCGGCTTACTGGTCGCTTTCCTCTGCACCCGACCCCTCTAGCTGGTGGGCTCTGACCGCGCGCGAGGGCACGATCGTGGAGATAGCGTGCTTGTACACCATCTGGCTGACACTGTTGCGCAACAGCACCACGAACTGGTCGAACGACTCGATCTGCCCCTGCAGCTTGATGCCATTCACCAGATAGATGGAGACCGGTACCTTTTCCTTGCGCAGGGCGTTGAGAAACGGTTCCTGAAGTGATTGCCCTTTGGCCATTCCAAATGCTCCTTCGTGCCTTCGGCCCTTGTTGTTATGCGCCGGCAGCCTCCATACCCGCGCCTGCTCATCGACGGTCGGGCGGCCTCCCTCGCCGCCCGAAAGCCCTAGGGCCCAACCGCTTGGCATGAGTCTAACACGCCGGTCATGGCTTCCCTAAGGCGTTGCCGCAGCGCCGGATCGGTGGCCTCGAAGTGCCTCAGATCCGGTTCGCGGCGCAGCCATGTGAGCTGGCGTTTGGCGAACTGCCGGGTCGCGGCGACACCCCGCTCGCGCAGGGTCTCGCGGTCATAGTCGCCGTCCAGGAAGGCCCAGACCTGGCGGTAGCCCACCGCACGCATCGACGGCAGCTCCGCATGCAGATCCCCCCGGGCCTTCAGGCCGGCGACCTCGTCGATGAACCCCTGCTCGATCATGGCGTCGAAACGCCGGGCGATGCGCTCATGGAGGATGCGCCGCTCGGCAGGGGCCACTGCCCACTTGACCACACTGAACGGCAGGGGTTCCGAGCGCGCCGCCCGCGTCAGCTCCGTGAGCGTGCGACCGCTGAGCAGGTAGACCTCCAGCGCCCGCTGCACACGCTGGGCGTCGTTGGGGTGCAGCCGCGCGGCGGTCGCCGGGTCGACGCCGGCAAGCTGGCGGTGCAGCGCCGGCCAGCCCTCGCGCCGCGCCCGCGCCTCGAGCTCGGCGCGCAGCTCGGCGTCCGCCTCCGGCAGGTCCGCCAGGCCCTCGGTGAGGGCGCGGTAGTAGAGCATGGTTCCGCCCACGAGCAGCGGGATGCGGCCCGCGCGATGGATGGCGGCGATCTCCGCCAGCGCATCCGCGCGGAAGCCCGCCGCGGAATAGCGCTCTGAGGGATCGAGGATATCGATCAGGCGGTGGGGGGCACGGGCCAGCTCGTTCGCCCCCGGCTTGGCGGTACCGATGTCCATGCCCCGGTAGACCAGGGCCGAGTCCACGCTGACGATCTCCACCGGGAAGCGCTCCACCAGGTCGATGGCTGCGGCGGTCTTGCCCGAGGCCGTCGGCCCCATGAGGAGGATCACCGGCAGCGGCGCGCCCATGGCTACTGGCCCCGCAGGAACAGCCGGTCCAGGTCGGCCATGGTCAGCCGTGTCCAGGTCGGCCGGCCGTGGTTGCACTGGCCGATATTGCGCGTGCGCTCCATCTCCCGGAGCAGGGCGTTCATCTCATCCAGGCTCAGACGGCGGTTGGCGCGCACGGAACCGTGGCAGCCCATGGTGGCGAGCACGTGGTTCACCGCGGCCTCCACCCGGCCACTGCGCCCCTCCGCCTGGAGGTCGGCGAGCACGTCGCGGACCAGCGTCTCGGGGTCGGCGGTGCGCAGCAGCGCCGGCAGGCGGCGGAGATGGACGACGTCCGGGCCGCCGCGGTCCACCTCGAAGCCCAGGCGGGTGAACACCTCGGCGTACTCCTCGGCGATGTCCGCCTGTCGCGGTGTCACCGACACCCGCACCGGCACCAGCAGCGGCTGCGAGGCCACGCCCTGCTCCGCCACCTGGTCCTTGAGGCGTTCGTAGACGATGCGCTCGTGGGCGGCATGCATGTCCACCAGGATCAGGCCGTCATCGTCCTGCGCGAGCACGTACACGCCGTGAAGCTGAGCCAGCGCGAAGCCCAGGGGCGGCGCCTCGCCGGAGACCTCCCGCGGCTGCACGGCGGACGGCGCATGCGCCGACGGGACGGCGCGGCCGCTGTCCCCGTCCGCCGCGGCGCTGGCCTGCGCCGGGCGTTCCTCCGCCCCGGCCGCCGGCACACCGCCCTCCTCCGGCCCGTACAGTGCCCGGGCCTCCGCCACCGGCAGGCCCATGGAGGCCTGCTGCGGCGGCCTGGGCGGCGCCACCGGCCCGCCGGCCGGAGCCGGGGGCGGTGCCGCTGCAGTCTCCGTTCGGGACGGCTCCGCAGCGGGCGCCACCGGCTCGGGCGCGTCCGCATCGCCGGCATGCTCCAGGGCGTGGTGGACCTGGCGCAGCAGGAAGTCGTAGACAAGGCGGCTGTCGCGGAAGCGGACCTCGTGCTTGGTCGGGTGCACGTTGACGTCCACCTGCCCGGGGTCGATCTCCAGGTAGAGGACATAGGCGGGGTGCCGGTCCTTGAACAGGAGATCGGCATAGGCCCGGCGCAGGGCGTGGCTGATCAGCCGGTCCCGGATCATGCGCCCGTTGAGGTAGACGTACTGCAGGTCCGCCTGGCCGCGGGAGGCCGTGGGCAGGCCCAGCCATCCCCACAGGCGCATGCCGGCGGCCTCGGTCTCCAGGAACAGCGACTGGTCCACGAAGGCCCGGCCGGTGAGCTCGGCCAGGCGCTGGCCCCACGCCGCACGGTTACCCGCTGCAGGGAGCTGCATCGCGGTGCGGCCGTTGTGCTCGAGGTTCACGGCGACGCCGGGATGGCTCATCGCCATACGCCGCACGAGCTCCTGGACGTGGCGGAACTCGGTGCGCTCGGCGCGCAGGAACTTGCGCCGCGCCGGCGTGCGGTGGAATAGCTCGCGGACCTCGACGGTGGTGCCCGCCGGGTGCGGCGCGGGCGCCGGCTCACCGGCCTCACCGTCCTGCACCTCCAGCCGCCAGGCATGCTCCTCGCCGCTGGCGCGGGAGGTGATGCACAGCCGCGAGACCGAGGCGATGCTCGGCAGCGCCTCGCCGCGGAAGCCGAGGCTGGCTATGTGCTCCAGGTCGTCGAGCTCACGGATTTTGCTGGTGGCATGGCGGCCGACGGACAGGCGCAGGTCCGCCGGGCTCATGCCCTGACCGTCGTCACGCACGCGGATCAGGCCCTTGCCGCCGGCCTCCACCGCCACGTCGATGCGACGGGCGCCGGCGTCGATGGCGTTCTCGAGCAGCTCCTTCACCACTGAGGCAGGGCGCTCGATGATCTCCCCCGCGGCGATCTGGTCGACCAGCAGGGGCGGCAGCTCACGTATTCGGGTTTCGGTCTCGGGGGTGCCCATGGCGTCCATTATGCGGGCTCACCCGGGCCACGGCCATGGCCCGGTTCACGGGATACGCAGGCGCGTCCCGGCGACGATGGTGTCGCCGTTGATCTCGTTGGCGCGGCGCAGACGGCTGACGCTGACGCCGTGATTGGAGGCGATCTCGCTCAGGGTGTCGCCGCGCTTGACCACGTACTCCTGCGACTTCGAGCCCGCCATGCGCAGCCGCGGCCGGTGGGCGTTGGCGTATTGGGTAATGCCCTCGGCTAGCGCCGAGGCCAGCTCCTGCTGGTGGCTGGCGGATCGCAGCAAGCGCTCCTCCTGCGGGTTGGAGATGAACGCCAGCTCCACCAGCACCGAGGGCATGTCCAGGGACTTGAGCACCACGAACGCGGCCTTGCCCACGTCCCGGCTGTGCATCCGCCCGACGTTGTCCATCTCCCCGATCAGCGTATTCGCCAGACCGGTGCTGGCCTCGATGGTCGCCGCGCGGGAGAGATCGAGCAGCACCGAGGCGACCATATCGTCCTTGTCGTCCAGCGAGACGCCGCCGATACGGTCGGCGGCGTTCTCGTTGCGCGCAAGCATGCGCGCGACCTCACCGGAAGCGCCGCGGCGGGAGAGGATGTAGACGGAGCCGCCGCGAACGCTGCGCTGGCGCACGGCGTCGGCATGAATGGAGACGAACATGTCCGCCCCTACCGCCCGGGCCTTGCGGGTGCGCTCGCGCAGGCCGATGTAGTAGTCGCCCTTGCGGGTGAGCACGGGACGGAACCCGGGCGTCTTCTCGAGGATCGCGGCGAGCTTGCGGGCGACCTTGAGGACGACGTCCTTCTCGTGGGTGCCGTGCGCCCCCGTGGCGCCCGGGTCCTCACCGCCGTGGCCGGCATCGATGGCGATCACCAGGTCGCCCTGGCGCTCGGACTGCCGCCGCACCTCACGCTCCGCCTTGCGGTTGGCCGCCTGCTTGCTCGGGCTCTCCAGGTCGACCACCAGGCGATGGCCATAGGTGTCGTTGGGGGAGACGGTGAACGCCTTCGCCTTGGCGGCGCCGTCCAGATCCAGCACCACCCGCAGGTCCCGGCCGTGGCGCACACCGGTGCGGATGTCCTTGAGCACGCCGGTGACCTCGTCGCTCCGCACCGCCGTATTCGCGATCCCTGCCTCCGGCAGATCGACGACCACGCGCCTGGGATTGTCCAGCGTGAACATCTTGTAATCCGACGCGCCGGAGAGATCGAGCACCACGCGGGTATGCTCCGGGCCCGACCACGTGCGCACGTCCGTGACCTGCGTACGGGCCGCGTGCGCCACGCCGACGATCAGGCTGAGCACTAGCGCGAGCACAAGGCGCATGAAGGGATTCCTGTTCTTCTCCGGGACGCTACAGGTGCCAGTTAGGCACAAACGCCCGGGTATTTCAATACTTTTCTCTTACTGAGCAGAGAGATAGACGCAGTTTCTGGATTAACACTTCAATCCGGGAGGTGTGCACGCAGCGCGGAGAGCACCGTCTCGCCCGCCTCGCTACAAGCCTCGACCGTCAACGTCCGCCCCGCCCCGTCGGCGTCGAGGGCCAGCCGCAGGTCGGGCGCCGGGAGCGCGCCGGCGCCGCGCTCCGGCCACTCCAAGAGCACCACGGCAGGCCGCTCGAAGAGATCACGCAGGCCGAGGAATTCCAGCTCCTCCGGGTCGGCAAGGCGATAGAGGTCCAGGTGGAAGACCCGCCGGCCGCCGCATTCATAGGGCTCGATGAGGGTATAGGTCGGACTGCGCACCGCGCCCGTGTGCCCGAGCCCGCGGAGCACGGCGCGCGCGAGGGTGGTCTTGCCTGCGCCGAGGTCGCCGGCGAGGGTCACCGTCAGCGCCTCCGGCAGGCAGGCGGCAAGCGCCGCACCCACCGCCTCGGTGGCGGCGGCATCCGGGAGGACACGCGTGAGCCCGCTCATTCCGGCAGACCCCCGGACAGCGCATCGATCACGTCCCGGGCGAGCAGCGCCCGGCGGCCGGTACGCACCGCTGCACGGTCGGCGGCGCCGCCGTGGACCGCCGCGGCCATGGCCGCCGCCTCGCCCACGCCGAGCCCCTGGGCCAGCAGCCCGGCGACCACGCCGGTAAGGACGTCCCCCATGCCGCCGCTCGCCATGCCCGAGTTGCCGGCGGTGCACAGCCAGCGCTGGTCGCCGGCACCGATCAGCGTCCCGGCACCCTTGAGCAGCGCGGCCCCGCCAAAGCGGCTGAGCAGCTCGTCCAGCGCCGCGAACCGGTCGCGCTGCACCTCGGCGGTATCGCGGCGCAGCAGGCGCGCCGCCTCCCCCGGGTGCGGGGTAATGACCCGGCGCGGGTTCGCCACCGGCCCCTCCGCGGCGAGGAGGTTGAGGGCGTCGGCGTCGGCGACCAGCGGCCCGTCGAACCCGCCGGCGGCGGCCAGCATCCCGCGACCCCAGTCCGACTGCCCGAGTCCGGGGCCAATGGCCACCACACTCGCGCGCCCGAGCAGCGGCTCCAGGGCGGTGGCGCTGTCCACTGAATGGGCCATGACCTCCGGGCACGCGGCGAGCAGCGGCGCGATATGGCGCTTGCGGGTGGCCACGCTCACGAGCCCGGCCCCCGTGCGCGCCGCGGCCTCGGCCGCGAGGCGTACGGCGCCGCCGAAGCCGTAATCGCCGCCAATCACCAGCACGTGGCCGAAATGGCCCTTATGGCTCGCGGGCGAACGCGGCGCCAGCCACCCGGCCACCGCCCCGGCGTCCACCCGCCAGGCGGCCGGAGGCATATCCCCGAACACCGCGGGGGGCACGTCGAGATCGTCATAGCGGACCGTGCCGGTATAGTCCGGCGCGGCACCGGTGAACAGCCCCTGCTTGAGGCCGATGAAGGTCGGGGTGACGTCCGCGCGGAAGGCGACACCGAGACAGGCGCCGGTGGTGGCACTGATGCCCGAGGGCACATCCACGGCGAGTCGGCCCACGGCGCGCGCATTGGCCGCCTCGATGGCCTCGGCGTACTCGCCGGCGACCTCGCGGTCCAGGCCGGTGCCGAGCAGCGCGTCGACGACGACGTCCGCGTCGTCCAGCGCCCGGGCATCCCACGGCTCCAGGGCGACCAGTTCGCGGCAACGGCCCATCGCGTCCGCCGCGGCACCGCTCAGGCGCTCCGGGTCCGACACCGCGGCCACGCGCACGTCCAGCCCCGCCGACGCGGCCAGCCGCGCGATCACGTAGCCATCGCCGCCGTTGTTGCCGCCGCCGCAGAGCACCGTCACGCGCCTGGCCTCCGGCCAGCGACGGCGCAGCAGCCGGTAGGCGGCGCGCCCGGCCTGCTCCATCAGCCGCTCGCCGGGAATGCCGTGGTCCTCGATGGCCCGGCGATCGAGTTCCCGGACCTGCTCGGGGGTGTAGAGTCGTGTCGGTAACGCTTCCATGGCTCGCTCCGCGCTCCAGCCGAACGGGAAAGCCTTGCAGTATAACGGTCAGGCCCGTGGACACTCACGCAGGACTGCCCCGGCGGCGTAGCACCCTCTTGATACGGCCGGGCCGGGCCGCCACGAGGACGGGGTGCCCGCGAGCCGTTCCGGTGTCCCGCCCGACACACGACAATCCCGCCGGAAAGACTAGTAAAATAGTCGTATGAGAGACGCCGCGACCGACACCGCCCCGTCCATGACCGATCTTGCCGGGGACATCCGGCGCTGGGCACGGGAGCTCGGCTTCAGCGACGCCGGCATCGCCGCCCCGGACCTCAGCCAGGACGAAGCGCACCTGCTGCGCTGGCTCCGCGAGGGCCGTCAGGGCGGGATGCACTACATGGGCCGGCACGGCGTCAAGCGCGCCCGTCCGTCGGTGCTCCACCCGGGGACGGTGCGCGTGATCAGCGTCCGCCTGGACTACCGACCCGACGACGTCGAGGACGACGCCCCGGTGCTCGCCGACGGCGCGCGCGCCTTCGTCGCCCGCTACGCCCTGGGCCGGGACTACCACAAGCTCATGCGCCGGCGCCTCCAGCAGCTCGCCCGACGCATCGAGGCCGCCACCGGCACGTTCGGCTACCGCGCCTTCGTGGACTCCGCACCGGTGCTGGAGAAGGCGCTGGCGCGCAACGCCGGGCTCGGCTGGATCGGCAAGAATACCCTGGTGCTCTCGCGCGAGGCGGGATCGTACTTCTTCCTCGGCGAACTGTTCACCGACCTGCCGCTGCCGGCGGACGAGCCGCCCACGGCGCACTGCGGAAGCTGCCGGGCCTGTCTGGCGGTATGCCCCACGGGGGCGATCACGGCGCCCTACCAGCTCGACGCCCGGCGCTGCATCTCGTATCTCACCATCGAGCACCACGGCACCATCCCGGAGGCACTGCGCCCGGCCATCGGCAACCGCATCTTCGGCTGCGACGACTGCCAGAGCATCTGCCCGTGGAACCGCTACGCCCGGCCCACCGACGAGGCCGACTTCCAGCCCCGCCACGGGCTGGACCACGCCTCGCTGGTCAGCCTGTTCCGCTGGGACGAGGCCACCTTCCTCAAGCGCACCGAGGGCTCGGCCATCCGCCGCCTCGGCCACGAGCGCTGGCTGCGCAACATCGCCGTCGCCCTGGGCAACGGCCCGGCCTCGGATGAGGCGGTCGCCGCCCTGCGCGAGCGCACCGCCCACCCCTCGGAGCTGGTACGCGAGCACGTGCAGTGGGCGCTGGAACGGCTGGGGGCACCGACGTAGCCGCTGCCCTGCGCAGGCCGCCGCTCAGGGGGCCTCGGCCGCCCGTTCGCGCAGCAGCTCGTGCAGCGCCGATGCCGCGGCGGACAGGGGCTGGCGCCGCCGGGTAATGACGCCGAGCCGGCGCTCGATGACCGGCTCGACCAGGGGTCGATAGCCGAGGCCGGCGACGGCGATCTGGCGGAAGCTGAGCGCCGGAAGGACGCTGATCCCCATGCCGGCGGCAACCATGCGGCCCACCGTGG
>NZ_WNXE01000018.1:26744-28630 GCF_010993615.1 Arhodomonas sp. KWT
GCGACGGCGATCTGGCGGAAGCTGAGCGCCGGAAGGACGCTGATCCCCATGCCGGCGGCAACCATGCGGCCCACCGTGGCGATCTGGTTGACCTCGCACCGGATATCCAGCGTACCGCCGACCTCGGCCATGACGCGGTCGATCGCCTGGCGCGCACTCGACAGCCGGTTGATCCCGATGAACGGAACCCCCGCCAGCGCCACCCACGCCACCGCCTCCCCCGCCAGCAGCGGATGGCCCTCCGGGCAAACGGCCACGTAGCGATCGAGCAGCAGCGGCTCGAAGGCGAGATCGTCGGAGTCCAGCGGCGGCACCGACACCCCGATATCCGCACGCCCTTCACGCACGAGCTGCCCCACCTCGTCGGCGAGGACGTCGTGGACGCTGAGATTGACCCGCGGGTGGCGCTCCCCGAACGCCGAGATCACCGGCGGCAGCAGGCCCGCCGCGAGTGTCGGCAGCGCCGCGACGGTGACCTTGCCGCGTTGCTTGGAGAACAACTCGGTGAGGTCCGCGAACGCCTCGGTCCAGTCGTTGAGCAGTCGCACGGCCACCGGCAGAAAGGCCTGGCCCTCCGGGGTCAGCGTCATGTGACGCCCCGAGCGCGCGAACAGCGCACCGCCCACACCGGTCTCCAGCTTGCGGATGGAAAGGCTCAGTGCGGGCTGCGAGAGGTGCAGCCGTTCGCTCGCCTCGGCGAAGCTGTCCGACTGGGCGGAGACCACGAAGGCCCGCAGCTGCTTGACCGTCGGTGTCATATCCTTCGTCCCCTCGCCCTATTGTTTTATTTTTCAAAATATCAATCAGTAATAATAAATTAGACAAATATAGCAGCCCACCGCAACGATACCTCCGTGCCGTACGCCGGCACACCGCCAACGCCATAACGGCCGGCACCGCACACGCACGGCGCCGGCGGAGGAGGAGATCATGCGCAAGCTGACCGCTGCCGCGGCGGCCGCAATGGCCGCGCTCACCCTGAGCCAGGGCGCACAGGGCGCCGACGAGATACTCATCGGCTCGACGTCCACGTCATCCAGCCACTACAGCTACTTCGTCGCCGTCAATCAGGTCATCAACGACTACGCCGAGGGCGTCAACGCCTCGGTGGTAGAGACCGGCGCCACGGTGGACAACCTCCGGCGGCTCTCCCGCGGGCAGGTCGACCTCGGCCTGGTCACCACCAATGTGGGTTACCACGCCTACAAGGGCACTGGCGCCTTCGACGGCCACGCCGTCGACAGCCGGCTGCTCTGGGTCTATACGGTCGCACCGCAGAATGTCGTCGTACGCAGGGACGCCGGCATCGCGACGCTCGCCGGCCTGGACGGCCGCCGGCTGAATCCGGGCATTACCGGCTCGGCCACCGAGAAGACCACCGAGGCGGTGATGCGCACCCTGGGCATCTCGCCGGACTACGTGCGCGGTTCCACCAGCGACATCGTCAGCGCGATCAAGGACAACCGCCTCAACGGCTACGTCAAGTCCGGGGTAGGTGACCGCCTCGACGGCTCATCGCTGGACATCGCCACCTTCACCCCGATCCGCGTGCTCTCGCTGACCGGAGAACAGAAACGCACCCTGCGTGAGGAGATGCCGGACATCGGTGTGGTGGACGTCCCCGCCGGGGCCGCGGAAGGCATCCCCGCCTACGCCACCTGGGCCTTCGGCGTCGCCGTGCACGCGCGTCCGGGGCTGAGCGACGAGGCCGCCTACCGCATCGTCAAGGCCGTGATGGAGCACCAGGGACCGCAGGCCAACGCGTTCAAGTCGCTGGAGGGCGCCGACCTTGGGGCGATGACGATGGACTACGGCACCGTACCCCTGCACCCCGGAGCGGCGCGCTACTACCGCGAGCAGGGCATGGACATCCCCGACCAGCTCCA
>NZ_WNXE01000018.1:28727-37195 GCF_010993615.1 Arhodomonas sp. KWT
CTGCCCCGCTGACCGCGGCCGCACGTCGGGAGCACCACCATGCGCGAGCGACTCACCACCGCCCTGGCCCTCGTGCTGGGCGGCTTCATCCTCTACACCTCGGCGTTCGGCCAGTTCCCGAGCCTGGTACAGCGGCCGGTATTCCTGGCCCTGGTCCTCCTGCTCGGCCTGGCCGTCTACCCGCTGCCGGCAGGCCCGCGTCTGCGTCCGGCAGCGCTCGCCGTCGACGCGCTGCTGGGCGCAGTGGCGCTCGCCGGCTGCGGGTACGTGGCGCTCAACCACGAGCGCATCCTCACCGAGCTGCCCTGGGCGACGCCCGCGGACATGGTGATGACGGCCGGACTGGTCGCCGCGATCCTGGAGGTCTCCCGGCGGGCCATCGGCTGGCTGTTCCCGTCGCTGGTGGTGGTCGGCCTGGCGTACGCGTTCTTCGGCAACCTGCTACCCGGGGCCCTGGCGCACCGGGGCTTCGGGCCGGCGTTCGTCACCGAGACGCTGTTCCTGGGCGACCTCGGCGTATGGGGCCTGCTGGTGGGCGTCGCCGCGACCACCATCGCCGCGTTCGTGCTCTTCGGCAGCCTGCTGCTGCACACCGGCGGCGGCCAGACCTTCATCGACGCGTCCGTGCGCCTCGGCGGGCGCAGCCCCGGGGGCGCGGCCAAGGTCGCGACGGTGGCGTCGAGCCTGTTCGCGATGGTCAGCGGCAGCGCCGTGGCCAATGTGGCGACGACGGGCAACTTCACCATCCCGTTGATGAAGCGGCTGCGCTACCCGCCGGCCCTGGCGGCGGCGGTCGAGGCCGTCGCCTCCACCGGCGGCCAGATCGCGCCGCCGATCCTCGGGGCGGCGGCATTCGTGATGGCGGAGGTGCTCGGGGAGAGCTACGTACGCATCGTGCTCGCCTCGATACTGCCGGCGGTGCTGTTCTACGTCGCGGTATTCCTCACCGTCCACCTGCTGGCGCTGCGCCGCGGCCTGCCGGTGGTGCCGGAGGCGGACATGCCCGCCTGGCCAGCCATCCTGCGCCCCGGGCGACTCGTGCCCATCGCCGCGGCACTGGGCGGACTGTTCTACGGCGTGCTCACCGGCCACTCCATCCAGACCTCGGCATTCTTCGGCGTGGTCGCGGTGGTGGCGACCTTCGTGGGCTTCTCGGTGCACGCGGGCACACCGGTGCGGACCATCGCCGCACGGCTGACCGGCGGCATCGCCGACGCTGGCCGCGGCATGGTGATCATCGGCGTGCTGCTCGCCGGCGCCCAGATCCTGGTGGCAATGATCAACATGACCGGGATCGGCGTCACCCTGGCCGGGCTGATCGTCGACCTGGCCGGTCACTCCGGGCTGCTGGTGGCGGCCATCGTCGCCGCCATCTGCCTGATCATGGGCATGGGCATCCCGACGACCGCGGCCTACGTGCTGGTCTCCTCGGTGCTCGCCCCGGCGCTCACGGAGCTCGGGTTCCAGCCGCTGGTCGCACACCTGTTCGTGTTCTACTTCGCCACGATTTCCGTGATCACGCCGCCGGTGTGCGTGGCGGTGTTCGTCGCCTCCGGCATCGCCGGGACGAACTGGCTGCCCGCGGCGGGCCAGGCGGTTCGCCTCGGCGCGGCCACGTATGTCATCCCGTTCGTGATGCTTGCCTACCCGGCACTGGCCGGATTCGGCAACGCCGGTGACGTCGTCCTGGCCGCCTGCCAGGGCCTGGCCTTCGTGCTCGCCTTCGCGACCCTGCTCTCGGGGATCCGTCCCGCTCTGGGCCGGACCGCGGGCACGGCAGTGCTGCTCGCCGCCGGGGCACTCGCCCTCGCACCGGGATGGCCGAGCACCCTCGCCGCACTGGCCCTGCTCGCGGCGCTGCTCGTGATTGCGCGGCACCGGCGCGACACCACGGACGACGCCCCGGCGCACGCGGGGGACATGGCGGAAATCACCAACGCAGGAGACGGCCGATGACGTTTCTCGTGGGCTGCGGCGCCGGCTTCTCCGGCGACCGCACCGACGCTGCCGGGGCGGTGGTGGACGAGCTCGTCCGCCGCGGCGAGCCTTGTGCGCTGATCTTCGAGACCCTGGGGGAGCGGACCCTGGCCGCCGCCCAGCGGGCCATGGACGCCGATCCCGGTGCGGGCTACGAGCCGCTGCTGGCCGATTACCTGTCACCGGTGCTGGGACGCTGTCTCGATCACGGCATCCCGGTGCTCGGCAACTTCGGTGCCGCCAACCCCCGCGCGGCGTGCAACCGCATCGCCGCGCTGATGCGCGCCGCGGGCCACCCGCAGGGCCGCATGGCCCGGGTCGAGGGTGACGACCTCCGCGAGCGTCTGGCCACGCTCGACCTCGCCCCCTGGGACGCCGAGCACGAATCGCTGCCGGCGCGCGACGCCATCGTCGCGGCGAACGCCTATCTGGGCGCACCGCCGCTAGCCGAGGCCCTGGCACGGGGAGGCGACGTGGTCGTGACCGGCCGAGTCGCGGACCCGGCGCTGGCGCTGGCACCGCTGGTGAACCACTTCGGCTGGCCCTGGGACGACTGGGACCGCCTCGCCGCCGGGGCCCTCGCCGGCCACCTAGTGGAGTGCGGCGCACAGGTCACCGGCGGCTACTTCGCCGACCCCGGCTACAAGGACGTCCCGGGCCTGGCGGTGCTGGGCTACCCCATCGTCGAGGTCGATCGCGACGGCGGCATCGTCGTCACCAAGCCCCGCGACAGCGGCGGCCTGGTGACGACGCAGACCGTGCGCGAGCAGCTGCTCTACGAGATCCATGACCCCGCCGGCTACGTCACACCGGACGTGGTGATCGACCTCTCCGGCGTCGAGGTACACCAGCAGGGACCGGACCGGGTGGCGGTCACCGGGGTGCGCGGCCGTCCCGCGCCCGAACGCCTCAAGACCACGGTGTGCTACGACGCCGGCTGGCAGGGCGAGGCCGGGATCACCTACGCCGGTCCCAACGCCCTCCCCCGCGCACGGCTCGCGGCAGAGACCCTGCGCGAGCGTTTCACACGCCGCCTGCCGGCGGACCTGCGCTGCCGGTTCGACTACATCGGCCACGTGAGCGTGTTTGGCGACGACGACGGCACCCTGCAATCCGAAGCGCCGCCGACCGCGCCGGCGGAGGTACGCCTTCGCCTCGCGGTCGCCCACGCCGGGCGCGCCGCGGTGGAAGCAGCCACCCAGGAGCTGCTCGCGCTCTACTGCACCGGCCCGGCCGGCGGCGGCGGCGTGCGCCGCCATCACCGCCGGCGGGTGGCGACGGTGTCGTTCCTCGTCCCCCGCGCCCAGGTGCCGACCCGAGTACACACCCTCGATGCCGCCGGGGAGGCGGCCACGAATACGGAGACACGCCGATGACGGCGCGCCGCGTCACGCTCCACGAGATCGCCCACGCCCGCGCCGGGGACAAGGGCAACCGGCTCAACCTGTCGCTGTTCGTTTACGACCCCGTGGACTACGACGCCGTGGTCTCACAGGTCACCGAGCAGCGCGTGCTCGCGACGTTCGCCCATCGCGGCGCCACGCGGGTACGCCGCCACCTCCTCCCGCAGCTTGCGGGGATGAACCTCGTCATCGACGCGGTCCTCCAGGGCGGCGTCAACGGCGCGCTCAACCTCGACGGCCACGGCAAGTCCCTGTCCTACCGACTGCTGGCACTGGAGGTGACACTGCCCGGCTGAACGGTCGCCCCGCCGCGCTCAGCCCCAACCGCCAGGCAGGTCGTATACCGCAGGCGGGTAGCGTCCCGGCATGCCTGCGACGGGAACGGGCGTTGCAGGTTGGCTGCTCCCGGCAGCCAACATCCCACACCGTGGCACCGGGGACGTCGGCTGCCTTCGAGCAGCCGACCTACCGCCACGTCATACCCCTCTCCCCTCGCGGTGGAAGGGTCGGGGAAGAGGGTTCTTCCAGGGACGGCGGGTCCTGTGGAATCGCTGTGCCGGATGCACTGCCGTGTAGGTTGGCTGCTCCTGGCAGCCAACATCCCGTCCCGCGGCGCCGGCAACGTCGACTGCCGGGCGCAGCCGGCCTGATGACGCCGGCACGCGCGTTCTGCCGGCGCCTGTGCCGGCGACTCAGGCGACCTGGGCGGGGACCGCGTTGCGCGTGCCGGCGATACGGTTGTCCGCGTCGCAGTAAACGAGGGTGGGCGCGTGCTCCGCGGCTTCGGCGTCGTCCATGAGGGCGTAGGCGCAGATGATCACGCGGTCGCCGACGTTCGCCTTGTGGGCGGCGGCACCGTTGAGCGAGATGATCCGCGAGCCGCGTTCGCCGAGGATAGCGTACGTCGAGAAACGCTCGCCGTTGGCGATGTTGTAGACGTGGACCTCCTCGTTCTCACGGATCCCCGCGGCGTCGAGGAGGTCCGCGTCGATCGCGCAGGAGCCCTCGTACTCCAGCTCGGTATGGGTCACGCGGGCCTGGTGGAGCTTGCACTTGAGCATGCTCAGATACATGGGAAACCCTCCGGGGTAAGGGGTGATGCGATCCGGCCTGATGACCGCGGCCGGCCCTGACAGGAACCGGCGACCTGGGGCGCAGCGAACACCCGCGTCAGGACGCTAGAGCCGGACGGCGACATTGTCGATGAGCCGTGCCCGGCCGAGCCAGCCCGCGCCGAGGACGATCAGCTCCTCCTCCGAGCCGGTGGGGTCGCCGAGATCCCCGGGCCGGCGGATCCTGAAGTAGTCCGGGCGGAAGCCCGCCTCGGCGATGGCCTCGCTGCCGGCGGCCTCGATCGCGGCAAAGTCCCGCTCGCCGGCGGCGAGCCGTGCCGCCGCATCCCGCAGCGCCCGATTGAGCGCCGGCGCGCGGGCACGCTCGTCCTTACCTAGGTAGACGTTACGCGAGCTCATGGCGAGGCCGTCGGACTCCCGCGCCACCGGCGCACCGACGATCTGCACCGGCATGTTGAGATCCCGCGCCATGCGGCGGATGACCATGAGCTGCTGATAGTCCTTGCGCCCGAACACCGCCATATCCGGGGCGACCACATTGAGCAGCTTCGCCACCACGGTGGCGACGCCCTGGAAATGCCCCGGCCGGGTCGCGCCGCAGAGGATGCCGGACAGCGCCGGGACGTCCACCACGGTGGAGAGACCGCCGCCCCCGGGGTACATCTCCTCCACGGTGGGCGCGAAGACGACGTCCACGCCGGCCCCGGCGAGCTGCTCGCAGTCCGACTCCAGGGTGCGCGGGTAGGCGTCGAAGTCCTCCTCCGGACCGAACTGCGTCGGATTGACGAAGATGCTCACCACCACGCGGTCGCTGCGCTCGCGGGCCTCGTCCACGAGGGTCATGTGCCCGCCGTGGAGATTGCCCATGGTGGGCACCAGGCCGACCTCCTCGCGGGCGTCCCGCCAGGCACGGACCTGGGCGCGAAGCTCGGTGATGTTGTTGATGATGTGCATGGGATGCCCCGTGTTCCGTCGGGCGCCCGCCTGCCGGCGAACGCTAGAAGCTGTGCTCGTCCGTGGGGAAGCGATGCTCGCGGACCGCGGCGACGTAGGCCGCCAGCGCCGCGGGGATGCTGCCCGCCTCGGGCATGAAGTCGCGGGAGAACTTCGGCGGCCGGCCCCGGGTGACGCCGAGCATGTCCTGGAGGACGAGCATCTGGCCGTCGCAGTGCGGGCCCGCGCCGATACCGATCAGCGGGATGGTGAGCTCCCGGGTCAGCCGCCCGGCCAGCGCCGCCGGGATACACTCCACGAGCAGCATGTCGGCGCCGGCACGCTCCAGCGCCAGGGCGTCCTCCACCATGCGCTCGGCGGTCTCGCTGTCGCGGCCCTGCACGCGGTAGCCGCCGATCTTGTGCACCAGCTGGGGCTGCAGCCCGAGGTGGCCGCACACCGGCACGCCCGCACCCGCCAGCGCAGCGACCACGCCGGCCTGATCACCGGCGCCCTCGAGCTTGATCATCTGCGCACCGCCCTCCTTCATCAGGCGGCCGGCGTTGTGGAGCGCCGTGGGCACGTCGGGATAGCTCATGAACGGCATGTCGGCCATGACCAGCGCGCCGGGGGAGGCGGCGGTCACGCACCGGGTGTGGTAGACGATCTCGTCCACCGTCACCGGCAGGGTGGTCTTGCGGCCCTGCATGACATTGCCAAGGGAATCCCCCACCAGCATGACGTCGACGCCCGCGGCGTCCTCCGCGCTGGCCAGGGTGAAGTCGTAAGCGGTCAGGCAGGCGATGGGGGTGCCTTCACGCTTCATGCGGTGCAGCCGGGCGACGGTCACCGGCTGCGAACGGGGTTTTTGTTCTCCCGAATACATACCCTCACTCCCGTGTGGCCCGCACCGCCGGCGACCATCGCCGGGGCACGATTCAGTTCACACGTTGCAGCGCGGCATCATCGACCCGGGCGAGCAGCGCGTCAACCACTCCCTGCCCCGGCACATCCAGGCCGGGATCGATCTCCTGCAGCGGGCGGAGGACGAACGCGCGCTCGCCGATGCCCGGATGGGGCACCACCAGGCGCGGGTGATCGATGCGTTGCTCACCATAGAGCACGAGGTCGAGATCGAGGGTACGTTCGCCCCAGCGGCGGTGGCGCACGCGGCCCTGGGCGCGCTCGATAGCCTGCAGCACATCGAGCAGCGCCAGCGGCTCCAGCGACGTGCGCAGGCGAACCACGGCGTTGACGAAATCCGGCTGGTCCTGGGGCCCCATCGGCGGGTTGCGGTACAGCGAGGAGCACGCCTCCAGGCGGGTCTCCGGCAGCGCCTCCAGCGCCGCCATGGCCTGGCGAACCTGCGTGACCGGGCCGCCGATGTTGCTGCCGACGGCCACCCAGGCGGGGAGGCTACTCCTCATCGTCACCGTCGTTGTCGCCATCGTCACCGCGCCGTCCCCGCCGCCCGCGGCGGCCGCGCTTGCCCCCGCCGCCGGAGGCGCCGGTCATGGCCCGCCGCCGCTCCGGGTCGGCGTCCTGGAACTCCGTCCACCAGTTCGCCAGCTCCGGGTCGGCATCGCCGACCTCGGCGCGGAGCAGGAGGAAATCGTAGGCGGCACGGAAGCGCGGGTGACCGAGCAGGCGCTGGGCACGCTTGCCGGAGCGCTTCTCGAAACGCGGCTGCAGCGACCAGATCTCGCGCATGGGCACGCCGAAGCGCTTGGGGATGGTGACCACCGCCACCTGCTCCTGGACCACGGCCGCGGACGCCTGCTGCAGCGCCTGGCCGTCGCTGTCGACGTCGTCCTGCCACTCGGCGGCGCGTTCGACGACCACCGGCCAGAGCATCGCGGCGAACAGGAACGCCGGCGTGACCGGGCGCTCCTCCATGATGCGCAGGTCGGTATTCGCGAGCGCCCGCGCGATGAAGCGCACGGCCACGTCGTCGCCGGCCTCGTCCAGGAGGGTATCGGTGGCGGGGAAGAGATAGCGGTAGAGCCCGAAGCGGCGGAGCAGCTCGAAGGTCCCCTCGCCCTGGCCGCCCATGAACAGCTTCAGCACCTCCTCGAACAGCCGCGCCGCGGGGATGTCGGCAAGCAGCGGCGCCAGCCGGGGCATCGCCTCGGCCACCTCCGGGTCGATGCGGAAGCCTAGCTTCACGGCGAAGCGCACCGCCCGGAGCATGCGCACCGGGTCCTCGCGGAAGCGCACCTCCGGGTCGCCGATGAGCCGGATCACCGCCGCCTCCAGGTCGGCCATGCCGCCGGCGTAGTCGACGATGGAGAAGTCGGCGATGTTGTAGTAGAGGGCGTTGACGGTGAAGTCGCGCCGCAGCGCGTCCTCCTCGATGGTGCCGTAGACGTTGTCACGCAGCACCAGTCCGTCCTCGGTGACGTGGTCGCCGTCGCTGTCCTCCTCACCGCCGTTGTTGAGGGCGCGGAAGGTCGCCACTTCGATGATCTCGCGACCGAAGTGCACGTGGGCAAGGCGGAAGCGCCGCCCGATCAGCCGGCAGTTGCGGAACAGCTCATTGACCTGCTCCGGGGTGGCGTCCGTGGCGATATCGAAATCCTTGGGTTCACGACCCAGCGAGAGATCGCGCACACCACCGCCGACGAGATAGGCCTCGTAGCCGCCGTTTTTCAGCCGGTAGAGGACCTTGAGGGCGTTATCGCTGATCTGCGATCGGGAGATCCGGTGGTCGGACCGCGGGACGATGACGGGCTGGACGTGTTGGGCTGGCTGTTCAAACACGGACTGGAACCGGCCTCTTGTGCGGGAATAAAGATTCCGTATAATAGCAGCCCTCAACACGCGGTGCACCGCGGACGGCGGCTCTTCAGGGGCCCCGGCGACAACACGCTCCCATCGTCTAGCGGTAAGGACGCCGCCCTCTCAAGGCGGAAACCGGGGTTCAAATCCCCGTGGGAGCGCCATCTTCGCAAAGGCCGCCTCAGGGCGGCCTTTTTCGTTCCGGCCGACCGGCGGCACAACGGAATACACACAGTGAGCGAGCCCCCACGCACCAGCGGCCTGTTCCGGCGCCTCGCGGCGATGGTCTACGACGGCCTGTTGC
>NZ_WNXE01000018.1:37290-40961 GCF_010993615.1 Arhodomonas sp. KWT
CTGCTGATCGCCCTGTGGATGATCGCCACCGGCGTGCTCGTCGCCTTCAACCACGGCGAGGCCATCCCGCCCGGCCACATCGGCTACCAGCTCGTACTGCTCGCGATCGGCGCGGTCTTCCTCTGCGGGTTCTGGTGGCGCGCCGGCCGCACCCTGGGCATGCAGGCGTGGCGGCTGCGCCTGGTGCGCCGCGACGACGGCGGCCCGGTGGGCCTGCGCCTCGCACTGCTGCGCTATCTCGCCGCCCTGCTCTCCTGGGCGAGCCTGGGCCTCGGTTTCCTCTGGTCGCTGGTGGACCGCGACCGCCTTGCCTGGCACGACCGCCTCTCGGGCACACAGCTGGTCGTCATCCCGCGGCGGCGCTGAGGCCTCGCCCCGGTCAGCGCAGCCGCTGCAGCCCCGCCACCGCCAGGACCATGAAGATCAGCGACGGCGCCATCGCGCTCAGCACCGGCGGGAACCCGTAGATCACGCCCGCCTGGTTGAGCAGGCGGTTGAGCAGCATGAACGCCGTGCCCACCAGCACGCCCACCACGATCTGCTGCCCCGCACCCGCCCGCGGGCGGACGTAGAGCACCAGCGGCACCGCGAGTAGCAGCATCACCATGGTCGCCAGCGGCGTGGCGAGCTTCACCCAGAAGGCCAGGCGGTAGCGCACGGTCTCCAGGCCGTTGCGGGTGCGGTAGTCGATATAGCGGTAGAGCTCCGGCAGCGGCAGCAGCTCCGGCGGCAGCGCCACCAGCCCGAGCAGCTCCGGATTGAGCTCCGCCTCCAGTACCTGGCCGTCCGGATGCCTCACGCGCACGCCGTCGGTGCCGATACGGGTCACCTCCACGCCGGAGAGCAGCCACTGGCCGTCCTGGTAGCGTCCGCGCTCGGCGGTGACGATCCGGCTCAGCCGGCCCCCGTCGGTGCGGTAGACGCGCACACCCTCGATCTGGGTCTGCTCGCGCACGCGCGCGACATGGATATAGCGCGGGCCGTCCCGCAGCCACAGGCCGCCGTCGCCGATACCCGCACTCCCGCCGCCGATGCTGCGTGCACGCAGGTCCTGGCCAAGGCGCGAGGCCGCCGGCGCCGCCCACTCGCCCAGCGCCACCGCGCCCACCGCGAGCAGCAGCCCGGTGATCACCACGGCACGGGTGATCCCGCCGATGGACAGGCCCGCGGCACGCATCGCCGTGAGCTCGCTGCGCGCGGCGAGCCCGCCCAGGGCGACCAGCGCCCCCACCAGCGTCGCCACCGGGAACGTCTCGTAGGCACTGCGGGGCGCCTGCAGCAGCACGTACACCAGCGCCATCAGGCTGGTGTAGCCGCCCTCGCCCACGTCCCCGCTCTCGTTGATGAACGTGAACACCGCGTCCAGCGCGACAATCACCAGCAGCGCCATGAGCGCACCGAGGATGACCTGGCGGCCGATGTAGCGCGACAGCCGGTTCATGATGGCCTCCGCCGCAGCCCGTACTCGCGCACCAGCATCGCCACGGCGAACACGCCGAGCGCGGCGTGCACCCACCACAGCCCGAGCCAGCCCGGGACCGTGCCGCTCTCGTACCAGTCCTGCGCGACCTTGAGGCCGTTGAAGTACACCACGTAGAGCAGCACCGCCCCCACCAGCTTGGCGTAGCGCCCCTCCCGCGGGGCGGTGCGCGCCAGCGGTATCGCCGCAAGTATCAGCGTGAACACGCTCACCGCCATGCCCAGCCGCCACTGCAGCTCCGCATAGTCGGCACGCTCGCCACCGGCGAGCAGCCGGGGCACGCTGCGGGCGTCGCGCTTGAGGTGCCCCTTCACCGGCGCGCGGGCGTCCAGGCGGATCCCGTGCTCCTTGAACGAGAGCATCCGCCAGGCGAGCAGGCCCGGCGAGCCGTCATAGCGCCAGCCGTCGACGAGCACGAGGAAGCGCCCGCCGGTATCCGGGTCGGTGCGGCGGTAGGCGCTGTCGGCGACGATCACCCGGTCGACGCCGTCGCCGGGCAGGCGGGCAAAGACGTCGCGGAGCGTGCCGTCGTCGGCGACGGCGCCGGCGTACACCGCACCGCCGCCGTCCAGGGTGAGGAAGCGCCCGCCCTCCAGCCCCTGGAACTGCGAACGCTGGCTGGACTCGATCACCAGCCGCTGTGCCGTGGCCTCCGCCTGCGGCCCGAGGGAGATCGAGAACACCGCCACGAAGATCGACAGCGGCACCGCCAGGGTCATCAGCGCACTCAGGATATGACGGGGCCCGAAGCCGCAGGCCGTCATCGCCGCCATCTCGGAATCGCGGTAAAGCCGCCCCAGGGCCAGGATCACGGCGAGGAACAGGCTCGCCGGCAACACCATGCCCAGGTTCGCCAGGGCCTTGAGCCCGAGCAGCCCGAAGATCAGCTCCGCGGGCACCTCGCCGCGGGCGGCGGCGGCCATGAACTTGATCAGCCGGTTGGTGAGCAGCACCACCACCAGCACCAGCGTCACACCGCCCCAGGCGAGCAGGGTCTCGCGCACGAGGTAGCGTTCGAGCCGCCGCCTCAGCATGCCCGCCAGCACCGCTCACGCCGGGGGCCGGCATGGGAAAACACGGGCCAGACCGCGAAAACCGCCTCAATCTGCGTTACGATCCGGTTTTCGCCCGGGCCATCCGCAGCCGGCGCGGGCCGCCAGTCAGCAAAGGAGCAATCGATGGAATACTCGGTCAAGAGCGGCATCCCTGAAAAACAGCGCTCAGCCTGTGTGGTCGTCGGTGTTTTCGAGTCGCGCCGGCTCTCCGCCGCGGCGGGCCAGCTCGACGAGGCGAGCGGCGGCTTTCTCACGCAGCTGCTGCGCCGCGGTGACATGGAAGGCCGCCTCGGCCAGACCCTGATGCTCACCAATGTACCAGACACCCTCTGCGACCGCGTGCTGCTGGTCGGCTGCGGCCGCGAGCGCGAGTTCGGCGACCAGGCCTACAACAAGGCGGTCGCCGCCATGGCCTCCGCACTGCAGGACAGCGGCGCCGTCGAGGCCGTGAGCTACCTCACCGACCTGCCCGTGAAGGGCCGCGACAACCCCTGGCGGGTGCGCACGGCGGTGCAGACCACGGCAACCACGCTGTACCGGTTCGACCAGCTCAAGAGCCGCAAGGATACCCCGCGCCGGCCGCTGCGCAAGCTCGTACTCACCGTGCCCGGCCGCCGCGACCTGGCCCCCGGCGAGGCGGCCGCGCGCGAGGGCCAGGCCATCGCCAACGGCATGGACCTCACCCGCGACCTGGGCAACCTGCCCGGCAACCTGTGCACGCCGACCTACCTCGCCGAGCGCGCCGAGCAGCTCGCCGCCGAGTACCCGGCGCTGTCCGTCGAGGTACTGGGGCCGAAGGAGATGGAAACCCACGGCATGGGCGCCCTGCTGTCCGTCGCCCGCGGCAGCCGCCAGGAGCCGCGGCTGATCGTGATGCGCTACGACGGCGGCAACAAGGGCGACAAGCCCCACGCCCTAGTCGGCAAGGGCGTGACCTTCGACAGCGGCGGCATCTCCCTGAAGCCCGCGGCGGCCATGGACGAGATGAAGTACGACATGTGCGGGGCGGCGAGCGTATTCGGCGCCGTGCGCGCCGCGCTGGAGCTGGAGCTGCCGCTCAACCTCGTCGGGGTGATCGCCGCCACCGAGAACCTCCCCGACGGCAACGCCAGCAAGCCCGGCGACATCGTCACCAC
>NZ_WNXE01000190.1:0-4143 GCF_010993615.1 Arhodomonas sp. KWT
CGGGGATGAGCCCGGAGGCCATGACGATGTCGCCCAGCGCGGACAGCCGGATGACGAGTATGCGCCGCATCAGCCCCGCCCCCCGGCGCCGCGGTGCAGGGTGTCATAGAGACGGACGTAGGCCTCGACGACCGCGGCCTCGCCGTGGGCCCGGGTCAGCTCGGCGTGGCCCGCCGCCACCATCGCCGCGCGCGCGTCGGCGTCCAGTGCCAGCGCCCGCTCCAGGGCCGCCGCCAGCGCCGGCGGGTCCTCGCGGGGGACCAGCAGCGCGTTGTCACCGTCCCGGGCGATCTCGGTGGCCCCCGGCGTGCGCGTGCTCACCACCGGCAGGCCGTGGTTCCAGCCCTCCAGGATGACGTTGCCGAGGGTCTCGTGGCGCGATGGGCAGACCAGCACGTCGGCCAGCCCGAACCAGGGCTCCGGGTCGTCCAGCCAGCCCGGCCAGTGCACCCGTCCCGCGACCCCCAGCTCCTCGGCGAGGGCGTGCAGCTCGCCGGCCAGCGGCCCGTCGCCGACGATGACCAGCCGCAGCGGCCGGCCGTCGCGGTCCTCCCCGGGCATCCGCGCGAAGGCGCGCAGGAGATCGTCCATGCCCTTGATGCCGATGAACCGCCCCAGGGCGAACAGCACCCGGGCCGACGGCGGCAGGCCGGCCTCCTCGCGCAGGCCCGCCAGCGCCGCGTCGGTGACCGTCCGTGGCGGCGGCACGAAGTTGCCGATGTGGAAGACCCGTTCCCGCGGCAGGCCCTCACCGACCAGGTAGTCGCACACGCCCCGGGTGTTCCCCACCCAGGCGTCGCAGTGGCGATAGTAGCCGTCGAGCTTGTAGTACCCGCCGAGGCGGGCGATGTGCGCCCCACCGCTGCGCCGGGGCACACGGGTCAGCCGTGTCGCCCGGCCCATGTAGCTCTGCACCGCCACCGGGCGCTCGCGCCGCACCAGCGCACGCAGGCGCAGCACGGTGGCGATGTCCCACTTGTTGGCGAACGGCAGGTGATACTGGCGCACCGGGAGCCCGGCCGGCGTGGCGGCGAGTGCCTCCGCCACCGGGCTGCCGGGGCGGTTGACGGCCACGGTCTCGTGGCCGGCGGCGGCGAGCGCCTGGATCAGGCGCACGTAGAAACGGTCCGCGCCTCCGAACTGGCGGCTTCCGAGGACGTGGAGACTCTTCATGCCGCGCGCGCCGTGCCTCCGCGGTCCTTGCGCGCGTGCTTGGCGTGCAGCTTCCAGAGGTAGCCGAGCAGGTTGTCGCCGTAGGAGATCGCCTTGCGCGGGATCTCCAGGGGGTTGTCGGCGGTGTTGGCCGCGCCGCGGATGCAGGTCAGGCCGCTGGCGTAGCCGGCCTCCGCCACCAGGTCCCGGCTGCGGGCGTCGTAGTCGCCGTAGGGATAGCAGAAGTGGCGCACCTCCGCCCCGAGGATGTCCTCCAGGCGCGCCTTGCTGTCGACGATCTCGCGGCGCTGCTCGGCCTCCTCCAGCCGGGAGAGCCGCGGGTGGCTGAGGGTGTGCGAACCGAAGGTCACGCCCTCGGCGTGGAGCGCGCGCACCGTGTCGGCGTCCATCAGCGCGGCCCGGGTCTGGCCGTCGCCCAGCCACTCGGCGCGTCCGCCGATCCGGTCGGCCACCAGGAAGACCGTCGCCGGGAAGCCGTGGCGCCGCAGGATGGGCCAGGCGTGCTCGCGGAAGTTCTCGTAGCCGTCGTCGAAGGTCAGCACCACCGCGCGCGGCGGCAGCGGCGTGTCACCGAACAGGCCGTCGAGCAGGCGGTCCAGGCCGATGACGTGATAGCCGAAACGCCGCAGCCAGGCCATCTGCGCGCCAAAGCGTCGCACGTGGCAGTAGCCGGCACGATGGGACGCGGGCGAGGCGAACGGCCCCACCTGGTGGTACATCAGCACGGAGACCGGCGGCGCGGCGGAAGGGATCGATGATCGGCTCATGACTCGTCAGCGGCGAAGCGACCACGGCAACGCAGTGTAGCAAATCGCCCCCGCTACCGCCCCAGCCGCGTCACGATATCGGTGGTGGAATAGCCCTCGAGGAGCGGCAGGATCCGGACATCCCCGCCGCGGGCGAGCACCGACTCGTGGCCGGCGATGTCCTCGACGCGGTAGTCCCCGCCCTTGACCAGGACGTCCGGCGCAACCGCCTCGATGAGCCGGGCCGGGGTGTCCTCGGCGAAGGGCACCACCCAGTCCACCGCGGCCAGGCCGGCGAGCACCGCCATGCGGTGCGCCAGGGGATTGACCGGGCGGCCGTCGCCCTTGAGACGCCGGACCGAGTCGTCGTCGTTAACCGCGACGATGAGCCGGTCGCCCAGTGCCGCCGCGGCCTCCAGGTAGGCGACGTGGCCGGGGTGGAGGATGTCGAAGCAGCCGTTGGTCATCACCAGCCGCTGCCCCTGGGCCCGCGCCTCGCGGACGCCGGCGAGCAGGTCCGGCTCGTCGAGCACGCCGTCGGCGGTGTGCACCGGCGCCCAGTGGCGGACCGCGGCGTGGAGCTCGGCGGGCGTGACGGTGGCGGTGCCGAGCTTGCCCACGACCACGCCGGCGGCCAGGTTCGCGAGTGCCGCGGCATGGGCCAGGGACTCGCCGGCAGCCACCGCCGCGGCGAGCACGGCGATCACCGTATCCCCCGCGCCGGTCACGTCGAACACCTCGTGGGCCTGGGCGGGGATGTGCACCGGCTCACCGTCCCGGGACAGCAGGGTCATACCCTCCTCCCCCCGGGTGAGCAGCAGCGCCTCGATGTCGAGCTCGCGCAGCAGGCCACGGCCTCGCGCCACCAGGGTCGCCTCGTCGCCGCAATGGCCGACGATGCGCTCGAACTCCGGGCGGTTGGGGGTGATCACGGTGGCCCCGGCGTAGGCCTCGAGATCCGGGCGTTTCGGGTCGACCAGCACCGGACAGCCGGCGGCGCGGGCGGCTCGGATCAGCGGCTGCGGATCACGCAGCGCGCCCTTGGCGTAGTCGGAGAGGACCACCGCGCGGACACCGTCCAGCGCCCCGGCAATCTCATCGGCGGCCAGCGGGGCCGACGCGGCGGCGCCGTCCTCGAAATCCAGCCGGATCATCTGCTGGTGCTGGCTGATCACGCGCAGCTTGGTCGTGGTGCGCGCGCCGGCGCGCCGCACCCAGTGGCGCTCGACGCCGGCGCCGGCGAGGCAGCCATCCAGGGCCGCGGCCGCCTCATCCTCGCCCACCGGCGCGGTGAGCCGCGCCCGGCAGCCCAGCGCCGCGAGCCCGAGGGCCACGTTCGCGGCGCCGCCCGGACGGTCGTCGCTGGCCCCGATGCGCACCACCGGCACCGGGGCCTCCGGCGATATCCGGCCGGTATCGCCGTGCCAGTAACGGTCCAGCATCACGTCCCCGGCCACCAGCAGGGTGACGTCGCCGAAATCGGGTATCCGCATCACTTGCCCTTCCTGCGCCGCTTGCCCCGCCCCCGATAGGGGCTCGGCCCGCCGTCGGGCCGGGTCTTGAACCGCCGGTGCACCCAGTAGTACTGCGCCGGGCGCTGCCGGACCTCCGCCTCCAGCCGGGCGTTGAGCCGCTCGGCGTCGGCGGTGTCGTCACCGCTCGGGAACCCCTCCAGCGGAGGGCCGAGCTTCACCACGTAGCCGCTGCCGTCCTCGCGCGCCACACCGTAGCAGGGGATCACCACCGCGCCGGAGAGCCGTGCCAGACGCGAGGTCATCGTGATCGTCGCGGCGGGCACGCCGAAGAACGGCGCGAACACCGCGTGCCGACGGCCGTAGTCCTGGTCCGGCGGGTACCAGACCACCCGCCGCTCACGCAGCGCCCGCACCATGGCGCGCATGTCGCCGCGGTCGAAGGCATGCTCGAAGTGCCGTCGCCGGCTCTCGCGCATGAAGTGCTCGATGACCGCGTTCCGGTTCTCGCGGTAGATCGCCTGGAAACCGAACCACCGGCTCATGATTCGCCCGGAGATGTCCAGCGGCGTGAAGTGCGCACTGACCAGGATCACGCCGTGGCCTTCGGCCTGCGCGCGTGCCACGTGTTCGGCCCCCTCCACGGTGCCGAGCCGGGCGATACGCGACTCTGCGCCCCACCACGCCAGCGCGACCTCCACCAGTCCGCGTCCTGTATAGCACAGGTTCCGGCGGGCGAGATCGCGCCGCTG
>NZ_WNXE01000191.1:0-4090 GCF_010993615.1 Arhodomonas sp. KWT
AGCGGCGAGCAGATCATTCCGGACATCTCGCAGACGGACCTCCAGTACAACCGCAGCATCGACCTGACCGGCTCGCTGGACATCGATCTCGGCCCCGACCAGAGTCTGGCGTTCACCGGCCAGCTCTACGACTCCGGCTATGACGGCGACCGCGGGCTCTACCTCGGCGAGGACCTGGCCGCGGTCACCGGCTCCGACCCGGGCAGCTTCGACATCCGCGGCGGCTTCGAGAGCGACCGCGAGCCGGCCACCGAGCGGCACATGCTCAACGCCACCTACCACCATGCGGATCTGCTAGGCCAGGAACTCTACCTGCAGGCGTTCACCCGCGGCGAGGAGGCGGCATTCCATCCGTTCCCGTACCTGTACTCGGATCTCGACCAGGATGGCAACGCGGACCCCTACTACTCCGCCTCCGAGCAGAACACCGACGTCCACGGCGCCAAGGCGCTGGTGGTCACGGACCTCTCGCCGGTGCGTCTGCAGTGGGGCGTGGACGCCGACCGCGAGACCTTCGACGCCAACCAGATGCTCTTCGACTACCAGCGGGTGCTCGACAGCGGCGGCCTGAAGCTCGACGAGACCGCCACGGTGGGCCGCTACCCGAACTACCAGGTGGACACCATGAGCGCCTTCCTGCAGGGCGAATGGCAGGTCAGCGAGCGCTGGCGGCTATCCGCGGGTGTGCGTCGGCAGCACTCGGATGTGGAGATCGACGACTTCGTCGGCGCCGAGCAGCAGGTCGCGGTAGCCAACGGGCTGGCGGATTCCGCCGCGGCCATCCCTGGCGGCAGCAACGACTACGAGACCACGCTGGTCAACGTCGGTGCGGTCTTCGACGTGTCCATGAGCGATCAGCTCTGGACCAACTTTTCCCAGGGCTTCGAGATCCCGGACCCGGCCAAGTACTACGGCCAGGGCCAGTACACCCTGGACGACGGCCGCTACGTGCTCGACGACAGCGTCAACGTCGACGATTCACCGCTGAAGGGGATCAAGACCAGTCAGGTGGAGATCGGCTGGCGTCATTTCGGCGAGCGCACCACCGCACAGGTCGCCGCCTACTACGCCTGGTCCGAGGAGGCCCTGGACTATGACAGCCAGAGCCTCGCTGTGAAGGTACTCGACGACGAAACCCGGGATTACGGCATCGAGGGCAAGCTCAGCTACCGCCTGACCCGGGCCTGGCGCGTCGGCGGCAGCGGCCACCTGGTGCGCTCGGAGCGCAAGGTCGACGGCGAGTGGCAGAAACGCGCCGCCACCTCGGCCAGTCTCTCCAAGGCCACCGCCTTCGCCGGCTGGCAGCGCGGCGGCACCCGCGTGCGGCTCCAGTACACCCGCACCTTCGATCTGGAGGACGACGCCGGCAACGAGATCAAGGGCTTCCAGACCGTCGACCTGCTCGGCAGCCACCAGCTCCCGGTCGGCGAGCTCTCCTTCGGCATCCGCAACCTGCTGGACGAGGAGTACACCACCGTTTGGGGACAGCGCGCCCAGATCTTCTACGCGCCCTACTACGGCCCGGAGGAGATGTTCGACTTCAAGGGCCGCGGCCGCACCTACAGCCTCACCTACACGGTGCACTACTGAGGCCGGCGGTGAGGACGCACAGCCATTCGTGGCCCGGCGCCGCGATCCCGGGGCGGGACCGCCCGCCCCGCCGCCGGCGGTGCCTACCCGGCACCGCTCAGGCGCTCCAGGCGCAGCCGGCCGCGCTCGTCGAACAGCCGCCGTGCGACCAGCCGGTTGGCCAGCAGCGTCCCGGTGCCCGTGCCCACGGTGATCAGCAGGAAGATCAGGATCTGATAGCGCACCGCCTCCCCGGGCGGGCTGCCGGCGAGGATCTGGCCAGTCATCATCCCGGGCAGGCTGACCACCCCGGCGGCGGCCATGGCGTTGATCACCGGGATCATACCGCTGCGCACGCTCTCGCGCCGCAGCGGCGCGATCGCGGCCTGCCAGGGCTCGCCCAGCATCAGCCGGGCCTCGATGGCGGCACGCTGGCGCCAGGCCCCCTCGGTGAGGCGCTCCAGTCCCAGGGCGACGCCGTTCATGGTGTTGCCGAGGAGCATGCCCAGCAGGGGGATAGCGTACTGGGCGCGATACCAGGGCTCCGGGCGGACCAGAACCAGCAGCGCCAGCGCCGCCGTGGCGAAGCTCGCCACGAACATGGCCCCGGCACCGATGCCGTAGCCCCAGCCGCCGGCGAGGGGACGGCGCTGCCGGGCGTGGACCTCGCGGGCGGCGATGAGCAGCATCCCGACGCCGATGAGCACCACCCAGTACCAGTGCGCCAGGGCGAACACGGCCTCCAGCACCAGTCCCACCAGGGCGAGCTGGATCACCATGCGCAGGGCCGCGAGCAGCAGCGCGCGGCTCACCGCCAGGCGCTCAAGCCAGGCGACGCCGCCGAGGGCGAGCACCAGCGCCGCCGCCACCGCGAGATCGGTCACCGACAGCGCGATTACGTCCATGCCGTCTCCGTCAGCCGCCCGCCGGCGGCGATCGTGTACCCCCGGGACGCGACCCGCATCACCTGCTCGCCGTCATGACTCACCCACAGCAGACCGCAGCCGCGCTCCCGCAACCCCGCCAGCCAGTCCTCGGTGCGCCGGGCATTGGCCGGGTCGAGGTTCGCCGTGGGCTCGTCGAGGAGCAGCATGAGGGGACCGCGCACCGCCGCACGCAGGAGGGCGAGGCGCTGGCGCTCGCCGGAGGACAGCCGCGCCACCGGCCAGGCCATCACCCCGGGGTCCAGACCGAGCAGCTCGAAACCGTCGCCGGCGGTGCCGGGGGGGAAATGCTCGTCCACCCGGTCCGCCCACCACGCACTCTCCGCGGGCACGTACATCACCCGCGCCCGCCAGTCCGGTCCGCTCATGGCCTCGCAGGCGACGCCGTCCAGGGCGAGCCGGCCGGCGAACGGGTCGAGGTCGGCGAGCGCGCGCAGAAGCCGGGTCTTGCCGGCCCCCGATGGCCCGGTGAGCGCCACGCACTCGCCGTGCTCCACGCGGAGGTCGTCGACAGTGACCGGACCCGCCTGCATCCCCTCGGCCTGCAATGCCACGCTCGTGCTCCGTCGTTTCGGCGACCAACCCTTATAACGGCAGCTCCGCCGGCCCGGCAAGCTGGTGCCGCGGACGCCACCCGGGCGGTCGCGAACCGCCCGTCACCCCGACACTACCGGTAACCGCCATGGACCTGCTGCGCTTCGTCTTCCGTGAATACGCCCGCGCCTTCATCGGCGTGCTCACTCTGAGCCTGGCGAGCGCCGGCCTCGGCGTGGGCGTGATCGCCTACATCAACCAGCGCCTGATCGCCGGGGATACCCCGGTGTCCGCGCTGCCGGGGCTGCTCGGGCTACTGCTTGCACTGCTCGCGGTCTCCCTCGGCGCCCAGCTCGCGCTCACCACCCTCGGCCATCACTTCGTCTACCGCCTGCGCGCCCGGCTGGTGAAGCGCATCCTCGACACCGATATCGAGCGCCTGGAGGCGCTCGGCAGTGCCCGGCTGCTGGCGAGCCTGTCCAGCGACGTGCGCAACATCACCATCGCCTTCGTGCGCCTGCCGGAACTGGTCCAGGGCATCGTGCTCACCACCGTCTGCGCGATCTACCTCGCCTGGCTGTCGCCACCGCTGCTCGCCGTGACCTCGGTATGGATCGCCCTGACCATGGCCGGGGGGGCATGGCTGGTCTCGCGGGTATACGCCCACCTGCGCGACGTGCGTGAATCGGAGGACCGGCTGTATCGCCACTTCCAGACCGTCATCGACGGCCGCAAGGAGCTCGCACTCAACCGCGACCGCGCCCGGCGACTCTTCGAGGGCGACTACGACGAGGCCGCCCGGGACTACCGCCACCACGTCATCCGCGCCGACACCTTCCACCTGAGCGCCAACAACTGGACCAACATCATGATGCTCGGGGCCATCGGCGTGGTCTTCTTCCTCGCCAACGGCCTGGGCTGGGCGGACACCGCGGCGGCCGCGACCTTCTCGCTGACCCTGCTGTTCCTGCGCACGCCGCTCATCCAGGCCGTCGGCGCATGGCCCACGCTCACCGCTGCCCGGGTCGCCTTCGAGAAGCTCG
>NZ_WNXE01000192.1:0-4081 GCF_010993615.1 Arhodomonas sp. KWT
CTGAAAGGCTCGCCGCGGGACCGGATTCCCGCACTGGACTGGATACTGGCGGTGGTCGCGGCCTTCACCGCGGCCTACCTGTTCCTCTTCTACCAGCAGCTCTCCCAGCGCCCGGGTCTGTATACCTGGTACGACGTGGCCGTAGCGGTCACCGGCATGGTGCTGCTGCTCGAGGCCACCCGGCGGTCGCTCGGGCCGCCGTTGATGGTGGTCGCGCTGGTCTTCCTCACCTATACGTTCGCCGGCCCCTATATGCCCGACGTGATCAGCCACGACGGGGCGAGCCTGCAGCGGGCGATGGGGCAGTACTGGCTCACGACCGAGGGCGTGTTTGGCGTCGCCCTCGGGGTGTCGACGAGCTTCGTGTTCCTGTTCGTGCTCTTCGGTGCCCTGCTGGAGCAGGCCGGCGCCGGCGCATACTTCATCAAGGTCGCCTTCGCGCTGCTCGGCCACATGCGCGGTGGACCGGCCAAGGCCGCCGTAGTCGCCTCCGGGCTCTCCGGCGTGATCTCCGGCTCCTCGATCGCCAACGTCGTGACCACCGGTACCTTCACCATCCCGCTGATGAAGAAGGTCGGTTTCCCCGGCACCAAGGCCGGTGCCGTGGAGGTGGCCGCGTCCACCAACGGCCAGCTCACGCCCCCGGTGATGGGCGCGGCGGCGTTCCTGATGGTCGAGTACGTCGGCATCCCGTATATCGAGGTCGTCAAGCACGCGATCCTGCCGGCGCTGATCAGCTATATCGGGTTGATCTACATGGTCCACCTGGAGGCGGTGAAGGCCGGCATGAAGCCGATGCATACGCGCAACCGCGGGCCGCTGTACATGCGCCTGGCGACCACGGCAGGGATCCTGTTCGTGATCTGCGCGCTGAGCCTCGGCGTCTACTACGGCGTGGGCTGGATCAAGACGGCCTTCCCGGCGGCGTCGCTCGAGATCATCGCCGCGCTTGTCGCCCTGGTGTACGTGGCGCTGGTGTGGCTCGCGGCGCGTCAGCCGGAGCTCACCTCCGAGTTCGAGATGGACCCGGAGACCGGCAACATCCGTGTCCCCGAGGCCGGGCCGACGGTGCGCGCGGGCCTGTACTTCCTGCTGCCGGTGGTGGTGCTGGTCTGGTGCCTGATGGTGGAGCGCTTCTCGCCCGGGCTGTCGGCGTTCTGGGCGGTGATGTTCCTGATCATCATCGCGGTGACCCACCGGCCGCTGCTTTCGGCGTTCCGGGGTCGTGGCGCGATCGGCGGCGAGGTGGTGCGAGGCGGCCGTGAGCTCGTCTACGGCATGGTCGAGGGCGCGCGCAACATGATCGGCATCGGCGTGGCCACGGCCACCGCCGGCATCGTCGTGGGGACGGTGACGCTCACCGGCATCGGCCTGGTGATGACCGAGTTCGTGGAGTTCATCTCCGGCGGCAGCCTGATCCTGATGCTGCTGTTCACCGCCATCATCAGCCTGCTCCTCGGTATGGGCCTGCCGACCACGGCCAATTACATCGTCGTTTCCACGCTGATGGCGCCGGTGGTGGTGGAGCTGGCGGCGCAGCAGGGACTGGTGGTGCCGCTGATCGCGGTGCACCTGTTCGTGTTCTACTTCGGCATCCTCGCCGACGACACGCCGCCGGTGGGCCTGGCCGCCTTCGCCGCCTCGGCGATATCCGGCGCCGACCCGATACGCACCGGCGTTCAGGGTTTCACTTACGATATCCGCACGGCGATCCTGCCGTTCATGTTCATCTTCAACACCCAGCTCTTGCTGATGGGGCTGACCGGGCCGTTCGACCTGATCGTGACCATCGCCTCCGCGGTCGGCGCCATGCTGCTGTTCGCCGCGGCGACGCAGGGCTTCTGGCTGGTGCGCAGCCGCTGGTACGAGACGGTGGCGCTGCTGCTGATCGCGTTCACGCTCTTCCGCCCCGGTTTCTGGTGGGACGATATCTACCCGCCCTACCGCCAGGCGGAGCCGACCCAGCTCGAGGCGGTCGCCGCGCGCCAGCCCGCCGGCGGCCAGGTCCCGATCCGGGTGCGGGGCATGACCATCGAGGGCAAGCAGGTGGACAAGACCATCCTCCTGCCCCTCGGGGACAAGGCCGACAGCGGTGCCGCCCGACTGCGCGAGGCGGGGCTGACCCTGCAGCAGGCCGGCGACGGCGCACTCCAGGTCCAGCGCGTGCGCTTTGGCAGCGCGGCGAAGAAGGCGGGCCTCGACTTCGGCTACCGGATCGTGTCGGTGCAGGTGGACAATGAGCGCCCGCCCAAGGAGCTCATGTATATCCCCGCACTCGTCCTGCTCGGGCTCGTCGCCTGGCTGCAGCGACGGCGCCGGCCGCTCGAACCCGAGCCCGCCGGGTCCACCGGGGAGCAGCCGGCGTGAGCCGGTGCACCGTAATGCCTCATCGCGGAGGGCACTGACGTGTTCAAGAAACTGCTGCTACCGGTGGATCTCCAGGACGACACGGGCTCGGGGGACGAGGCGGCCGACCTGGCTGTCGGGCTCGCCCGTACCCATGGTGCGGCGATCCACGTGCTGAGCGTCTTCCCGGGCGTCGGCCTGCCCTGGGTGTCCACCTATTTCCCGGCGGACAGCCTCCAGCGTGCCCGCGACGACCTGCGCGGGCGCCTGACGGACTGGGCGGGTCGTCATATCCCCGCGGAAATCCCGTGCACGGTCGATATCGCCGAGGGGCCGCCGCACCGGTGTATCCTCGACGAGATCAGGCATGTCGGTGCCGATCTCGTCGTTATGCCGAGCCACGACGAGACCGGTGCCGAGCGGGTGTTCCTGGGGTCCGTGGCCGCGCGGGTGGTGGAGCGGGCCCACTGCTCCGTGCTGGTCGTGCGCCACCCGCGGCGGGGCTAGTAACATGTCCGGCCCCGCTGGAGAAGGAGTGCGCCATGACCGCCGAACCCTCGCTGCATGAGCGTCTGAACGCCGAGACGGCCCGCATCCGCTGGTCGGAGCTCGAACGCCACTTCGCCCGTGGCGCCACCGTGACCGTGGCCCGTGACCTGGACCTGGTCGAGGTGGCCCGGCGGTTCGTCGAGGACGACACCGCCCATGTTTCCGCGTGGCTGGAAGAGGGCCGTGTTGCACGCACCAGCGACGACGAGGCGCGCGCCTGGGCGGCGGTCGACGCCGAGCTCTGGGCGGTGGTGGTGCCGCCGTGGGTCCTGGTCCAGGAGGATCAGCCCCCCGGCAACGAGCACTGAGCCCGTCCTGCCCGGCGCCGCGGTCTCCGCTGCGGCGCAGCATTTGTTATCATGCGAATGATCGCGGCATATCTGCCGCGGGGCCGGGGCGTGGCCGCCCGGCGCGGGCGAGGTGCGGCCGCCTGCACGCTCCGCCGCGGCATCTCCCGGTAGTCCGCTGATCCCTCGTGGTGGCGCCGGCGCGCCGCCGTTGCTGCACGGAGGCGCAAGTTGTCCATTCGGGCCGTGATCACCGCCCTGCTGGCCTATTTCTCCCTCTATGCCCCCCAGCCCCTGTTGCCACGGCTGGCCGACAGCCTTGCCGTGAGCGAGTCCCAGATCGCCCTGCTGATGACGGCAACCCTGTTGCCGCTGGGCGTTGCGCCACTCGCCTACGGGGCACTGCTCGGGCGCTGGCAGACCACGCGGGTGCTCTGTGCCGGGACGGCCGGGCTGGGCGTGGCGGCGCTGGTGTTCATGGCGGTGCCCCGGTACCCGGTCATGCTCGCCGCCCGTCTCGCCCAGGGGCTGCTGTTACCCGCCGTGATGACGGCGCTGATGACGGCGATCGCCGGACGGGCGAGCCCGGAGCGGCTGCAGCGGGTCATGTCGGTGTACGTGGCCGTGACCATCGTGGGCGGCTTCGGGGGGCGGCTGCTGGCCGGCTCGGCCGCGACGTGGTGGGACTGGCACGTATTCTTCCTCGCCCTCGGGCTCGGACTGATCGCCAGCGCGGTGTGGTGGTCCCGCGCGCCGCAGCGGGCCATGGAGCCGCGCCCGGCGCCGAGCTGGGCGGGCGTCCGGTCACTCTGGTGCGAGGGTGGCAACGGCTATCTCTTCACCGCGATCTTCTGCCTGTTCTTCGTGTTCGTCGGCCTGCTCAACTACCTGCCGTTCCG
>NZ_WNXE01000193.1:0-1112 GCF_010993615.1 Arhodomonas sp. KWT
TCGGTGGCGGCCTCCAGCCCCTCCGGCACCACCAGCCAGCCGAGCCGCCAGCCGGTCATCCCGAAGTACTTCGAGAAGCTGTTGATCACCAGGGCCTGCGGCGCGTGCACCACCGCGCTGGCCGCCGCCGGGGTGTAGTGCAGGCCGTGGTAGATCTCGTCGACCATCAGCGCGATGCCGCGCTCGTCGGCGAGCGCCGCCAGGGCCTCCAGGGCGGGACCGTCGGCCATGGTGCCGGTGGGGTTGGACGGCGAGCCGATGAGGATACCGGCGGTATCCGCGTCGACATGATCGGCGGCGAGCGCGGCGGTGAGCTGGTAGTCCGTCGCCGCGGTCACCGGTACCGGCCTGGGTAGCGCATTGACCACTGCCGCGAAGTTGCGATTGCACGGATAGCCGGGCTCAGGCAGCAGCACCGTACGGCCGGGGTCGGCGATCAGCGCCATGGCCAGCGTCAGAGCCCCGCTCGCCCCGGGGGTGATGAAGATCCGCTCCGGGGCGACATCGGCGCCGTACTCCTCGGCGTAGTGCCGGGCAATGGCCTCGCGCAGCGGCGTGAGCCCCGCCGCCGGCAGGTAGCCGGTGTGCCCCTCGGCCAGCGCGCGCCGCCCGGCCTCGACCACCGGCTCGGCGGTGGTGAAGTCCGGCTCGCCAATCTCCATGTGGACGATGTCGTGACCCGCCGCCTCCAGCGCCCGGGCGCGGCGCAGCAGCTCCATGACATGAAACGGACGGACCTCGTCGATCCGCCCCGCGGGCGTGAAGGGCAGCGGCGTGTCGGTCACGGTACCTCCGGTGGGCGCGGGCTGGTCACCAGAGCGTACTAAGGCTCCTGGACGGTTTGCCAGCGCCCGGCCATCCCCCGCGGGCTGCGTGCACACGATCCGGCACGGCCCAGGTCAGGTAGAATCCGGGGACGACAGGGACACGGGCCACCGGGACGACAACCGCAGCGATGAGCACAGACGCCGACACCGGGCACTACGTCGGACGCTTCGCACCGAGCCCCACCGGGCCGCTGCATTTCGGCTCGCTGGTGGCCGCCGTGGCCAGCTACCTGGACGCCCGCCGCCACGACGGGCGCTGGGCGCTGCGCATCGACGACGTCGACC
>NZ_WNXE01000193.1:1209-4060 GCF_010993615.1 Arhodomonas sp. KWT
ACCCTGGGGCTGCCGCGGCCGCGTCACCTGCACCTGCCCCTGGCGCTCAGCCCCGCGGGCGGGAAGCTCAGCAAGCACACCCACGCCCGAGCCGTGGACGACGCCACCCCGTCGGCGAATATCGCCGCGGTACTGGCCTTCCTCGGCCTGGCGCCGCCCGCCGACCTCGAGGGCGCACCGCCGGCGGCGCTGCTGGCCTGGGCCACCGGGCACTGGCGCATCGACACCCTCTCCGCCACCGACATCCCCGTGGAGGGACGCTGACGGCATCGCCCGGCCATCGCCGGTTGTGCTACTTTAGGTAACAAACAGCGGGGGCAACACCCCGATAGCCGCACGGATGCAGCGGGAGGAGAACCGATGGCCACGCACATCGACTATGGGCCCCATGCGCCCAGCCTGATCACGTTCGCGTTTACCCTGCTGGCCTTCGCCTCGCCGGCCAGCGACTGGTGGTCCGCGCTCGTACCACCGTGGTACGCGCCCTTCGCGCTCTGGGCGCTGGTGATCGTCGCCATCCGGCTCGGCGCCCGCCGCACGGCCCGCCATGAGGTTTGAGCTCGGCACGCTGTTCGCCTTCGCGATCGCGTACCTGCTGGTCCTCTTCCTGATCGCCTACGGCACGGAGCGGAACGCGCGGGCGCGGCGGCTGGCCGCACACCCGGCGGTCTACGTCCTCTCGCTGGGGGTCTACGCCACCACGTGGAGCTATTACGGCGCGGTGGGCTTCGCCGACCGCCAGGGGCTCGCGTTCGTCACCATCTACCTCGGCGTGGCCATGGCCATGGCACTGACGCCGGTGCTGCTGATGCCGCTGCTGCGGCTCACCCGGCACTGGCAGCTCACCTCGCTCGCGGACATCTTCGCCTTCCGCTTCAACAGCCAGGGCGCCGGCGTGCTCGCCACCGTGGTCATGCTCACCGGCAGCCTGCCCTATCTGGCGCTGCAGATCCGCGCGGTGGCGGAGTCCACGCAGGTACTCAGCGGCGAGGCCTCCCCGGGCCCCATCGCGGTGGGCTTCTGCGTGATGGTCTCGGTGTTCGCGATCATCTTCGGCGCACGCCACGTCACCCCGCGGGAGAAGCACGCCGGGCTGGTCACGGCGATCGCCTTCGAGTCGCTGATCAAGCTGATCGCGCTGCTGGTGGTCGCGGTGGTGGCCGTGCACCTTGCCTTCGGCGGCTTCGGCGGCATCCAGGACTGGCTCGAGCGCAACCCGGAGCGGCTGGCCGCGTTCTACGCCCCGGTGCGCGAGCAGGCCTGGGGCGGGCTGCTGTTCATCGCCTTCGGCGCGGCCTTCCTGCTGCCGCGCCAGTTCCACATGATGTTCACCGAGAACGCCCGGCCCCAGGGGCTGATCACCGCGAGCTGGGGATTCCCGCTGTACCTGCTGGCGATGTCGTTCGCCGTGCCCCCGATCCTGTGGGCGGGCTACGCACTCGCCCCGGGGATCATCCCGGACTACTACGTCCTCGCCATGGCCATGGTCAGCGGCTCGCCGACGCTGGCGATGGTGGCCTACCTGGGCGGCATCTCCGCGGCGAGCGCGATGATCATCGTGACCACGCTCGCGCTCTCGTCGATGTGCCTCAACCACCTGGTCCTGCCGGTGTTCCGGCCGGACCCCCAGCGCAACCTCTACGAGGCCCTGCGCTGGGCACGGCGCATGCTGATCGCGGCGATCATCGCCGCCGGGTACCTCTTCTTCCTCGCGCTGGAACGCACGGAGGGGCTGGTCTCCTGGGGGCTGATCTCGTTCCTGGCGATGGTCCAGTTCGTGCCCGGCGTGGTCGGCGTGCTGGTATGGACACGCGCCACCCGGGTCGGCTTCATCGCCGGGCTGCTCACCGGCGGTGCGATCTGGGGCGGCACGGCACTGCTGCCCGCGCTCACCACCGTCAGCCCGGTGACCATCGTCGGCCTGGACATTGCCCGCACCCAGGGCGCGGACCACTTCGCGGCGGTGGCGTTCTGGTCGGTGGCCGCCAACGCCCTGGTGTTCGCCGCGGTCTCGCTGCTCACCCGCCAGAGCGACCGCGAATCCGAGGCCGCGGCGGCCTGCCGCGACGTGAGCACGGCGATCCCCCGCGGGGCGCTGGTGCTGGAGTCGCCGGCGCAGTTCGTCGAGCAGCTGACCTCGGTCACCGGCGCGGCGGCCGCCCGGGCCGAGGTCGCCAAGGCGCTGGCCGACCAGGGCCTGGACTGGAGCGAGACCCGCCCGGACCGGCTCCAGCAGCTGCGCGAGCAGATCGAACGCAACCTCTCCGGGATGATGGGCCCGATCCTCGCGCGCATGATCGTCGACGAGCGCCTGCGCGTGGACGCGGACACGCGCACGGCGCTGGCACAGAACGTGCGCCTCATCGAGGAGCGCCTGGAGCGTTCGCGCAACCGCTTCCGCGGCCTCGCCGCCGAGCTCGACGAGCTGCGCCGCTACCACCGCCAGATCCTCGAGGACCTGCCGCTGGGCGTGGTGGCGGTCACGCCCAACGACCGCATCGTGCGCTGGAACCCGGCGATGCAGTCGCTCACCGGCATGAACGCCGCGCGGGTGGTGGGCCGGCGCGTCAGTGAGCTCACCGAGCCCTGGGGCGGGCTGCTCACCGATTTCCTCGCCGCGGACGAGAACCACGCCCACAAGCGCGCCCTGCAGCTGCCCGCGGAGACGCGCTGGCTGTCGCTGCACCGGGCCTTCATCGGCGGCGCCCGCCGCGGCGAACCCGGCGACCGGCTGCTGCTGGTGGAGGACGTCACCGAGCTCCAGCGCCTGGAGGAGGAGCTGACCCACAGCGAACGCCTCGCCTCCATCGGCCGCCTCGCCGCGGGTGTCGCCCACGAGATCGGCAACCCG
>NZ_WNXE01000194.1:0-4053 GCF_010993615.1 Arhodomonas sp. KWT
CTGAAAGGCTCGCCGCGGGACCGGATTCCCGCACTGGACTGGATACTGGCGGTGGTCGCGGCCTTCACCGCGGCCTATCTGTTCCTCTTCTACCAGCAGCTTTCCCAGCGCCCGGGTCTGTATACCTGGTATGACGTGGCCGTGGCGGTCACCGGCATGGTGCTGCTGCTCGAGGCCACCCGGCGCTCGCTCGGACCGCCGTTGATGGTGGTCGCGCTGATCTTCCTCACCTACACGTTCGCCGGCCCCTATATGCCCGACGTGATCAGCCACGACGGGGCGAGCCTGCAGCGGGCGATGGGCCAGTACTGGCTCACCACCGAGGGCGTGTTCGGCGTCGCGCTCGGGGTGTCGACGAGCTTCGTGTTCCTGTTCGTGCTCTTCGGTGCACTGCTGGAGCAGGCCGGCGCCGGCGCGTACTTCATCAAGGTCGCGTTCGCGCTGCTCGGCCACATGCGCGGCGGACCGGCCAAGGCCGCCGTGGTCGCCTCCGGGCTCTCGGGCGTGATTTCGGGCTCCTCGATCGCCAACGTGGTGACCACCGGTACCTTCACCATCCCGCTGATGAAGAAGGTCGGTTTCCCCGGCACCAAGGCCGGTGCGGTGGAGGTGGCCGCCTCCACCAACGGCCAGCTCACGCCGCCGGTGATGGGCGCGGCGGCCTTCCTTATGGTGGAGTACGTCGGTATTCCCTACATCGAGGTGGTCAAGCACGCGATCCTGCCGGCGCTGATCAGCTATATCGGGTTGATCTACATGGTCCACCTGGAGGCGGTGAAGGCCGGCATGAAGCCGATGAACACGCGCAACCGCGGGCCGCTGTACATGCGTCTGGCGACCACGGCGGGGATCCTGTTCGTGATCTGCGCGCTGAGCCTCGGTGTCTACTACGGTGTGGGCTGGATCAAGACCGTCTTCCCGGGGGCGTCTCTCGAGATCATCGCCGTGCTCGTCGCCCTGGTGTACGTGGCGCTGGTGTGGCTCGCGGCACGTCAGCCCGAGCTCACCTCCGAGTTCGAGATGGACCCGGAGACCGGCAACATCCGAGTCCCCGAGGCCGGGCCGACGGTGCGCGCCGGACTGTACTTCCTGCTGCCGGTGGTGGTGCTGGTCTGGTGTCTGATGGTGGAGCGCTTCTCGCCGGGACTCTCGGCGTTCTGGGCGGTGATGTTCCTGATCA
Organism: Arhodomonas sp. KWT; assembly: GCF_010993615.1. NCBI lineage: Bacteria > Pseudomonadati > Pseudomonadota > Gammaproteobacteria > Chromatiales > Ectothiorhodospiraceae > Arhodomonas > Arhodomonas sp. KWT. Next base: position 1,181 of record NZ_WNXE01000194.1, read on the forward strand.
TCATCGCGGTGACCCACCGGCCGCTGCTTTCCGCGTTCCGGGGCCGCGGCGCGATCGGCGGCGAGGTGGTGCGCGGTGGCCGTGAGCTCGTCTACGGCATGGTCGAGGGCGCGCGCAACATGATCGGCATCGGCGTGGCCACGGCCACCGCCGGTATCGTCGTGGGCACGGTCACGCTCACCGGCATCGGCCTGGTGATGACCGAGTTCGTGGAGTTCATCTCCGGCGGCAGCCTGATCCTGATGCTGCTGTTCACCGCCATCATCAGCCTGCTCCTCGGCATGGGGTTGCCGACCACGGCCAATTACATCGTCGTCTCCACGCTGATGGCGCCGGTGGTGGTGGAGCTGGCGGCGCAGCAGGGGCTGGTGGTGCCGCTGATCGCGGTGCACCTGTTCGTGTTCTACTTCGGCATCCTCGCCGATGACACGCCGCCGGTGGGGCTGGCCGCCTTCGCCGCCTCGGCGATATCCGGTGCAGACCCGATACGCACCGGCGTTCAGGGCTTTACCTACGATATCCGCACGGCGATCCTGCCGTTCATGTTCATCTTCAACACCCAGCTGTTGCTGATGGGGCTGACCGGGCCGTTCGACCTGATCGTGACCATCACTTCCGCGGTGGGGGCCATGCTACTGTTCGCCGCGGCCACCCAGGGCTTCTGGCTGGTGCGCAGCCGCTGGTACGAGACGGTGGCGCTGCTGCTGATCGCGTTCACGCTCTTCCGTCCCGGTTTCTGGTGGGACGAGGTCTATCCGCCCTATCGTCAGGCGGAGCCCACCCAGCTCGAGGCCGTCGCCGCGCGCCAGCCCGCCGGCGGCCAGGTTCCGATCCGGGTGCGGGGCATGACCATCGAGGGCAAGCAGGTGGACAAGACCATCCTCCTGCCCCTCGGGGACAAGGCCGACAGCGGCGACGCCCGGCTGCGCGAGGCGGGGCTGACCCTGCAGGCGGCCGGCGATGGCGCACTCCAGGTCCAGCGCGTGCGCTTCGGCAGCGCGGCGAAGAAGGCGGGCCTCGACTTCGGCTACCGGATCGTGTCGGTGCAGGTGGACAATGAGCGCCCGCCCAAGGAGCTCATGTATATCCCCGCACTCGCGCTGCTCGGGCTCGTCGCCTGGCTGCAGCGACGGCGCCGGCCGCTCGAACCCGAACCCGCCGGTTCCACCGGGGAACAGCCGGCGTGAGCCGGTGCACCGTAACGCCTCATTGCGGAGGGCACTGACGTGTTCAAAAAACTGCTGCTGCCGGTGGATCTCCAGGACGACACGGGCTCGGGGGACGAGGCGGCCGAGCTGGCTGTCGGGCTCGCCCGTGCCCATGGTGCGGCGATCCACGTGCTCAGCGTCTTCCCGGGGGTCGGCCTGCCCTGGGTGTCCACCTACTTCCCGGCGGACAGCCTTCAGCGTGCCCGTGACGACCTGCGCCGGCGTCTCACGGACTGGGCGGGCGATCATATCCCAGCGGAGATCCCGTGCACGGTGGATATCGCCGAGGGGTCGCCGCACCGCTGCATCCTCGACGAGATCAGGCATGTCGGTGCCGATCTCGTCGTTATGCCGAGCCACGACGAGACCGGCGCCGAGCGGGTGTTCCTGGGGTCCGTGGCCGCGCGGGTGGTGGAACGGGCGCACTGCTCCGTGCTGGTCGTGCGCCACCCGCGGCGGGGCTAGTAACATGTCCGGCCCCGCTGGAGAAGGAGCGCACCATGACCGCCGAACCCTCGCTGCATGAGCGTCTGAACGCCGAGACGGCCCGCATCCGCTGGTCGGAGCTCGAACGCCATTTCGCCCGCGGCGCCACCGTGACCGTGGCCCGTGACCTGGACCTGGTCGAGGTGGCCCGGCGGTTCGTCGAGGACGATACCGCCCATGTCTCCGCGTGGCTGGAAGAGGGCCGCGTCGCGCGCACCAGTGACGACGAGGCGCGCGCCTGGGCGGCGGTCGACGCCGAGCTCTGGGCGGTGGTGGTGCCGCCGTGGGTCCTGGTCCAGGAGGACCAGCCCCCCGGCAACGAGCACTGAGCCCACCCGGCGCCGCGGCCTCCGCTGCGGCGCAACATTTGTTACCATGCGAATGATTCGCGGCATGCCTGCCGCGGGGCCGGGACGTGGCCGCCTGTATGCTCCGCCGCGGCGTCTCCCGGTAGTCCGCTAACCCCTCGTGGTGGCGCCGGCGCGCCGCCGTTGCTGCACGGAGGCGCAAGTTGTCCGTTCGGGCCGTGATCACCGCCCTGCTGGCCTATTTCTCCCTCTATGCCCCCCAGCCCCTGCTGCCACGGCTGGCCGACAGCCTTGCCGTGAGCGAGTCCCAGATCGCCCTGCTGATGACGGCGACCCTGTTGCCGCTGGGCGTTGCGCCACTCGCCTACGGGGCACTGCTCGGGCGCTGGCAGACCACCCGGGTGCTCTGTGTCGGCACGGCCGGGCTGGGCGTGGCGGCGTTGGTGTTCATGGCGGTGCCCCGGTACCCGGTCATGCTCGCCGCCCGCCTCGCCCAGGGGCTGCTATTACCCGCGGTCATGACGGCGCTGATGACGGCGATCGCCGGCCGGGCGACCCCGGAGCGGCTGCAGCGGGTCATGTCGGTGTACGTGGCCGTGACCATTGTGGGGGGCTTCGGGGGACGGCTGCTGGCCGGTTCGGCCGCGACGTGGTGGGACTGGCACGTATTCTTCCTCGCCCTCGGGCTCGGGTTGATCACCAGCGCTGTTTGGTGGTCCCGGGCACCGCAGCGGGCCATGGAGCCGCGCCCGGCGCCGAGCTGGGCGGGGGTTCGGTCGCTCTGGCGCGAGGGCGGCAACGGCTATCTCTTCACCGCGATCTTCTGCCTGTTCTTCGTGTTCGTCGGCCTGCTCAACTACCTGCCGTTCCG
>NZ_WNXE01000195.1:0-2623 GCF_010993615.1 Arhodomonas sp. KWT
TGGCGCCGCCCGGCGGCGCGTGCCCGGCGAGCCAGGCCGCGAGCTGGTGTACGCGGGGGCCGCCGGCGGGGTAGTCCTCGTTCACCGCCACGACCACGCTCGGCTCGATGCCGACGAGGGTCGCGCCGGTCTCCGCCGCCCGGGCCAGGAGCTGCTGATTGTGCCGGGCGCGGTCCCGGAAGCGCTTCATGAAGCCCTGCACGTGCAGGGCCTTGCCCGACGGCACGTAGGGCAGGACGACGACGCGGTGGCCGCTTGCCGCGATGACCCGGACCGCCGCTTCCAGCACCCGGGGGTCCAGGTAGCGCGAGAAGGCGTCCGCCAGCAGCGCCACCGCGGGCCCGCCGGCGGCGAGCGCAGCCAGCGCCTCGCCCTGGCGCCGCGGCCAGTGGACGCCCTCGATCCGCGGCCGGGACCGGCGCCCGGGCAGGCGGGGCAGTGCCTGCAGGCCGAGGCGGCCGGCCAGGGCGCGGCCGGCGGCGCCGTGGAGCACGCCGTTGGTAAGTCGCGGCACGGCGGCCATCAACGGCATCAGGTGCTCCATGGCGCCGAGGAGGTAATCCCGCGCCGGGCGGCGGTGATCCCGGTGATACGCCTCCAGGAAGCGTGAGCGCATCTCGGGGATGTTCACGTGGATGGGGCACTGGGTGGCGCAGGCGCGGCAGCCGAGGCACCCGTTCATGGCCTCGTAGGTGGCCTCGGCGATCTCGTCGGTACCGCCGTCGCCGGTCTCGCGGCGGCGCAGCCATTCCCGCAGCAGCGTCGCCCGGCCCTTGGGCGAGTGCACGCGCTCGCGCGTGGCCTTGTAGCTGGGGCAGATGACCTGGGCGACGTCCCAGTCGAAGCACACGCCGTTGCCGTTGCACTCGAACGCCTTGGTCCACTCGTCGCGGACCGCGGTCGGGACGCTGCGTTCGTGTTCGCCGCGCATGGGCACGCCGTCGATGCGCCACACGCCCTCCGGGGCCGCGTCGGGGGCGACGATCTTGCCTGGATTCATGCGGTTGTCCGGGTCGAAGAAGCGCTTCACGGCGGCGAGCACGCCGTAGAGCTCGTCGCCGAAGAAGGTGCGGGTGTACTCGCCGCGCACGCCCTTGCCGTGCTCGCCCCAGAGCAGACCGTGGTAGCGGCCCACCAGCTCGACGACCTCGTCGCTGATCGCGCGCAGGCGCTTCGCGTCCTCCGGGTCGGTCATGTCCAGCGCCGGGCGCACGTGCAGGCAGCCGACGTCGACGTGGCCGAACATGCCGTAGTCCACGCCGTGACGGTCGAGCAACGCGCGGAACTCGCGGATGTAGTCCGCCAGGTGCTCCGGCGGGACCACGGTGTCCTCGACGAAGGGCACCGGCTTGCGCCGGCCCGGCGTGCGCCCGAGCAGCCCGACGCCCTTGGCGCGGACCCCCCAGAGCCGGGCGATCAGGCCGCCGTCGTCGGTGACGTGGAAGCCCGCGTGGTCGTCGCGCCGTTGCAGCGCCGTGCGCAGACGCTCGACCGCGGCCTCCACCCCGGCCGGGTCGCTGTCGCGGAACTCGATGAAATTGGTCACCAGCGGCGGCGCGTCGTCGGCGCGGTCACCGGCGAGCGCCTCCCGCACCGCCGGCCAGTCGCCGTCCGCGCGGGCCAGCTCGAAGATGCGCTGGTCCAGGGTCTCCACCGCCGAGGGCTCGGCCTCGAGCAGCCGGTGGGCGTCGGCGAGGGCGTCGTCGAAATCGTGGTAGCGCACCACCACCAGCGCCTGGTGCCGGGGTGCGGGGATCACCCGCAGGCTCAGCTCGGTCACCAGCCCGAGGGTGCCCTCCGCGCCGGCGATCAGCCGGGCCGGGTCCACCGTACCGTCCTCCGGGAAGGCGTCGCGCAGGTTGTAGCCGGTGAGCGAGCGGCTCATTGCCGGGAACCGGTCGCGGATCGCCTCGCGGTGCGGGCAGACGATGGCGCGCAGCGCGCTCGCCGCGCGGGTGCCGGCGTTCTCGGCAGCGCTGGCCTCGGCGGCGGTGTAGCGCTGGAACTCGTAGCGCCGGCCGTCGGGCAGCGCCAGCGAGGCGCCGAGGACGTAGTCCCCGGTACGGCCGTAGCGCCGCGAGCCCTTGCCGCAGGCGTCGGTACCGACCATGCCGCCGACCGTGGCGCGGCTGGCGGTCGAGGTGTGCGGGGGGAAGAACAGCCCGTAGGGCGCGAGGGCGCGGTTGAGCTGGCCGAGGACCACGCCGGGCTCGACGCGCACGCGCCCGGCCTCCGGGTCGATCTCCAGGATCCGGTTCATGTACCGGCTGGTGTCCACGAGCACCTGGTCGCTCAGGGACTGGCCGTTGGTCCCCGTGCCGCCGCCGCGGGGGGCGAAGCGCACCGTGGCGAAGCGTTCCTCCGCGGCCAGCGCCATCAGGCGTTCGCAGTCGCCCCGGTGACGTGGCGCGATCACCAGCGACGGCATCACCTGGTAGACGCTGTTGTCCGTCGACAGTGCGATCCGGTCGGCGATGTCGTCGCTGACATCCCCTTCGAAGCCGCCGTCGGTAAGCGCCGATGCAAATGCCTTGAGGGTCGGGGGAATCACGGCCCGCTCTCGCTCCACGGAGATAGTTGTCAGATTATTGATGGCGTAAAGCCTATTTAAATTGATGTTGTC
>NZ_WNXE01000195.1:2718-4025 GCF_010993615.1 Arhodomonas sp. KWT
TGTCTGACAAGTTATCAGGCTACCGCCCATCGCGTGCGCCGTGCACCCGCGCCCTTCCGCATCGCCGCACGCAGCGGCTGACGCACGGCATCACCTCTGAGAAGATGAGTGGACCGCCCAAACGCGGGAAACGGGGCCGGCCGCGCCGGCGGGCGATATCGTGCGAGCAGGAGAAGCACAGTGCACGTACTGGTTATCGGTGGCGGTTTGATGGGGGTGTCCACGGCGTATTACCTGGTCGAGGCCGGGCACCGGGTGACGCTGGTGGAGCGCCAGCCCGAGCTGGCGGCCGAGGGCAGCCATTCCAACGGCGGCATGCTCCACGCCAGCCACACGGAGCCCTGGAACACCCCGGAGGCCATCCGCCAGTTCCTGCAGTGGATCGGCCGCGAGGAGTCCCCGCTGCTGCTGCGCCCCGGCCAGATACCCAACCTCATCGGCTGGGGCCTCGGCTTCCTGCGCTACAGCCGTACCCATCACCACGAGCGCAACACCCGGGTGAACACGCGGCTCGCCGTCTACAGCCAGCGGCTCATGGCCGGCATCCGCGAGGCCACGGGGCTGGAGTACGACGCCGACCACCGCGGGATCCTCAAGATCTTCCGCGACCGGCGCGAGTACGAGCACGCCCTGGCCGGTTCCGCGCTCACCGAGTCGCTGGGCGTGCGCTTCGAGCGTCTCGGCACCGACGAGGTGATCGGTGTGGAGCCGACGCTGGCCGACGTGGCCGGCGATATCGTCGGCGGCATCCACTATCCCGACGACGAGTCCGGCGACGCCCGGCGCTTCGTCGAGGGCCTCGGCGAGTGGCTGCGAGGGCAGGGCGCGGAGCTGCGCCTCGGTGAATCGGTGCAGCGCATCGACGGCGGTGCCGACGGTATCGCCGGGGTGGTTACCGACCGGGACACCCTTACCGCGGATGCCTACGTCCTCGCCTCCGGCGTGGACGCGCCGGCACACGTCCGGCCGCTGGGCGTCAACCTGCCCATCCGCCCGGTCAAGGGCTACTCCGCCACCCTGCCGGTGGACGGCGACGCCGGCGCGCCGCGGGTACCGATCATCGACGAGGGCAACAAGGTGGTGATCACCCGCCTCGGCGAGCGCCTGCGCGTGGCCGGCACCGCGGAGTTCGCGGGCATGGACCGCTCGGTGCGCGAGCGCCGGGTGGAGATCGTGGTGCGCCAGGCGCTGTCGAACTTCCCCGCCTACGCCTCGCGGGTCGAGCGCAGCGCCGCCGAGCCGTGGGCGTGCCTGCGCCCGATGACCAAGGACGGCCCGCCGATCCTCGGTGACAGCGGCGTGCCGGG
>NZ_WNXE01000196.1:0-1583 GCF_010993615.1 Arhodomonas sp. KWT
GCCGAGCGTGCCGCCGCGCTCGCCCACGTCGCCCAGAACCTCTACCGCCAGGGCGAGTGCACCCTCGGGGTGATGCCGCTCTACCACACCATGGGGGTCCGTTCGCTGCTCGCCATGGCCCTGGTGGACGGCCACTTCGTGTGCATCCCGCGATTCGACCCGGGGGCCACCGTGGACGCCATCGAGCGCGAGGACATCACCAATCTGTACCTCGTGCCCACGCTCTATCACATGCTCCTCGAGCACGAGGGCTTCTCGCCGGAGCGTGTGGCCAGCGTGGAGAAGATCGGCTTCGCCGGGGCGCCCATGAGCGCCGGGCTGATGCAGCGCGTGGAGGCCGCGTTCCGGCCGCAGCTGTTCGTCAACCACTACGGCAGCTCCGAGATCTACACCTTCACCATCGACCAGCGGGCCGCGAGCAAGCCCGGCTCCTCCGGGCGGGCCGCGCTCAACCAGCGCATCCGGGTGGTGCCCATCGACACCGACGACCCGGAGCGCGCGGCGCCGGCGGGCGAGGAGGGCGAGATCATCGCCGATCTCGCCGGCGACGAGTCCTTCGAGGGCTACTGGAACCGCCCGGACGCGGACGCGAAGGCCCTGCGAAATGGCTGGTATTTCACCGGCGATACCGGCTATTTCGACGAGGAAGGCGATCTTTTCGTCACCGGCCGCGTGGACGACCTGATCATCACCGGCGGCGAGAACGTCAGCCCCGTGGAGGTGGAGAACGCGCTCTCCACCCATCCGGCGGTGGCGGAGGTCGCGGTCGCCGGGCTGCCGGACGAGCAGTGGGGCTCGGTGGTCACCGCCTTCATCAAGCGCCGCGATGACGTGGACGAGGCGACGCTGAACACCCACTGCCTGGAATCCGGACTGGCGAACTTCAAGCGCCCGCGCCGCTACGTCTTCCTCGAGGAGATCCCCAAGTCCGCCGTCGGCAAGGTGCTGCGCCGCGAGCTCGTGGCCCAGCGCTACGAGGTCGAGCGCGCGGGCTGAGCACGGCAATCATCACAAGGGAAACATCATGGATCTAGACACCGTACACCGTACCCTGGAAGGCCCGTTCGACGGCTTCCAGGTCCATGTCGACGCAGGGCGCGAGCGGGGCGACATCGTCCTCGGCCGGCCGCCGCTGAACGTGATCTCCATGCCCCAGCGCGACGAGCTCCGCGCCGTGTTCGAGGCCCTGGACGCCCACCCGGACGTGCGCGTGATCGTGCTGCGCGCCGAGGGCGAGCACTTCTCCAGCGGCGGCGATATCAAGGGCTTCCTGGAGGCGAGCCCGGAGCACGTCTCCCACCTCGCCTGGAACGTCGCCGCCCCGGAGCGCTGCAACAAGCCGGTGATCGCCGCCAACCGCGGCTACTGCTTCGGCGTCGGTTTCGAGCTGTCGCTGGCCTGCGATTTCCGCATCGCCAGCGAGACCTGCCGCTATGCCCTGCCGGAGCAGCGCCTCGGCCAGATCCCGGGTTCCGGCGGCTCCGCACGGCTGCAGAAGCTCATCGGCGTCGCCCGCACCAAGAACATGGTCATGCGCGCCAAGCGCATCACCGGTGCCGACGCCCACGACTGGGGCATCGCCG
>NZ_WNXE01000196.1:1679-2787 GCF_010993615.1 Arhodomonas sp. KWT
CACCGCCAAGCGGCTGCTCAACGACGGCGAGAACGCCAGCCTGGCCGTGGCCATCGAGATGGAGGGCCACTGCTACAGCCGGCTGCGCACCTCGGATGATTTCCGCGAGGGCGTGGAGGCGTTCGGCGAGAAGCGTCCGCCGGAGTTCCGCGGCTGCTGAGACGACAGGCGCCGGCCCCGCGCCGGCGCGTTCAACGGGGAGAGGGGAGCATGACAGACAATCATACCGACACCACCGGGGCGCCGGTCCGGGGCGACTTCCGCGCCGGGATCGCGGCGCTGCCGCGGGCGCTGACGCTGAAGTCCATCAGCGCCGGCACGGTGGCGGCGATCTTCGGCTGCTCCGGCCCGGCGCTGATCGTGATCAACGCCGCGGAGTCCGGCAACCTCACCAGCGGTCAGACGGTGGCCTGGCTGTTCGCGATCTACGTGCTCGGCGGGCTGATCAGCCTGCTCATGGCGCTGCGTTACCGCCAGCCCATCACCGGCGCGTACTCCATCCCGGGGGCGGCGATCCTCGTGGGGGCGCTGTCCACGGTGAGCTTCAACGAGGCAGTGGGCGCGTTCATCATGAGCGGTGTCCTGGTGCTGTTGCTCGGCGTCAGCGGTCTGATAGGACGGGTGATGCGATGGATCCCGATGCCCATCGTCATGGCCATGATCGCCGGTGCGCTGATCCGCTTCGGCACCGGCGCGGTGGACGCCGTGGGCAACGCGCCCTGGGTCGCCGGTGCGGCGGTGGCGGCGTTCCTGCTCACGCACCGCTTCCTGCGCGCCGTCCCGCCGGTGCTCGCGGCGCTGGTGGTGGGGCTGATCGCGGCGCTGGCCACCGGCAGCCTGTCCCCGGCGGAGGTGCCGCTGGCGTTCACCGCCCCCGAGCTCACCACCCCGGCCTTCACCCTGGATGGCTTCCTGGCGATCACCCTGCCGCTGTCGCTGCTGGTGATCGGTGCCGAGAACGCCCAGGCCACGGGTGTGCTCATGGCCGAGGGCTACCGCCCGCCGATCAACGCGATGACGGTGGTCAGCGGTATCGGCGGCATCCTCGCGGGTATCCTCGGCGGCCACAACGCCAACATCGCCGGGCCGATGACCGCGATCTGCTCGT
>NZ_WNXE01000196.1:2884-4021 GCF_010993615.1 Arhodomonas sp. KWT
CTCGGACGAGGCCGGCGATGACCCCGAGCGCCGCTACGGGGCGACGGTGGTGAACGCCGTGCTCTTCGGTGGCTTCGGCCTGGTGGCCGGCGCGGCAGTGCCGTTCGTGCTCGCCCTGCCCAAGCCGCTGATCATGGCGGTCGGCGGGCTGGCGATGATCAGCGTGCTGCTCACGGCCTTCCAGCAGGCCTTCTCCCGGGATCGGGGCCACCAGATCGGGGCCTTCGTGGCGCTGGTGGTGGCGATGTCGAGCACGAGCCTGTTCGGCATCAGCGCGCCGTTCTGGGCGCTGGTCTTCGGTGTGGTGGTGTCGCTGGTCCTGGAAGGGCGGCTCTTCGCCGCCGCGGCGACGCGGTCGGCGCAGACCGGCTGAGCCGTTCCCCCGGCGCCTGTTTTTGCCCGTGCGCAATGCGGTGTGCACGAACAGGTGGTAACATCGACGGTGCGGCGCGAGCGCCGCACCCTTATACGGGGAGGAGGAAGCAGAGCCATGTCGAACGCGCAGCGCGTTTTTCATGGGGACTTCGGGCGCGTTGCCCTGCTGGACATGGATGAGCCACTGGTTCCCCATGCACATTCGGAATGCCACGTACTGCTCAAGGCCATGGGCGCGGATACCTATTTCTCCGTGCGGGGCCAGCAGCAGCCACTGACCGATCGCACGGCGGTGCTCGTCAACGCGTGGGAGCCGCATTACTACGACCACCGGCCGGATGCACCGCGCACCCTGATCCTGGCGCTCTACATCGAGCCCACCTGGCTCGCGGAGCTGCAGCGCTCGCTGGCGCTCAGCGGACGCCCGGATTTCTTCTCGCGGCGCTGCGTCGATCTCACGCCGCAGATGCGCGCGATCGCCGACACCCTGATCGCGCAGATGATGGAGCTTGGCCCGGCGCCCCAGGACCGGGTGGAATCGCTGCTCTCGGAGCTGCTCGTCGGTATCTGCGAATCGTTTTCGGAGTGGCGCCATCTCTCGCGGATGCGCGTGAGTGCGCCCACCGCCTACTACGACGTGCGCATCCGGCGGGCCAACGAGTACCTGATGACGCACTACGCCGAGGAGGTGCGGATGGACGAGCTCGCCGCGGAGTGCGGGCTCTCGCGGGCGCACTTCTTCGCCCTGTTCAAGAAGGGCAC
>NZ_WNXE01000197.1:0-1089 GCF_010993615.1 Arhodomonas sp. KWT
CCGCGTATCACCAGCCGGTCGCCGTCGGCGGCGATCCGGGCGTCCTCGCCGGCGATGGTGCGCAGGGTGGGCAACAGCTCGGCGGCATTGCGGTGCTCCAGCGGGATAACGGCGGCGGTGTCCGCGGCGAGGGCCGCGGTGGCGGCGAACAGCAGGGCGAGGACGAGGCCGGTGCGGCGCAGGGCGGTCACAGCGACAGCCCCCGCAGCTCGGTGTCCGGCTCGCTCATGGCGTACGCGGACTCCACTTCCTCGAGGTAGGCCTTGACCCGTGCGGGGGCATCCTCGATGACCACGCCCTCCGGGCGGCTGGCCTGGGGGCGGTAGATGGCGTGGCGATCATCCACCACGAACAGGCTGCGGGGCGAGCGCGCGTGCGTGCGGCTCAGGCGGCGCAGCTCGAAGTAGCTGGTCAGCCGGCGGGCGAGGGGGATGAGGCGGCGGCTGTGGCGCACCGCGGCGTAGGGGTCGCCGACCATGATCCGGATGCGGGCGCCGCGGTGGTCGAGGCAGAAGCGCTCGAGGATGGCGGTGAACGCCTCGCGGTCGTAGAGCCGCGGCTCCAGGTCGGGGGAGATGATCTCGACCTGTGTGGTGGCGTGGCCGCCGAGGCGGTCGGTGGCGGCGGTCAGCGCCTCGAAGTCGGCGAGCTCGCGCTGCTCCCCGGGGGATGCCTCCTGCATGACCGTCTCCTCTGCCGTGGTGTCGTGCCCGTGGACCCGGCGGTCACGCCGTGCCGTCCAGCCGGCGCCGCATCATGCGGTGAGGGATGCCGGCGTCATCGAAGACCCCGCCGTAGGCGACGAAGCCCATGCGTTCATAGAATGGCCCGGCGGTGAGTTGCGCGGCAAGCACGACCTCGGCGGCCCCCCGCGACCGGGCCAGGGATATCGTGTATTCGAGCACGGCGCGGCCGACGCCGTGGCCGCGCCAGGCGGCGGCGACGGCCATGCGGCCGATGTGGTCATCGGGCGTGAGCCGGGCGGTGGCGATGCAGCGCCCGCCGGCGTCCACGGCGACGACGTGGCGGCTCGGGGCGTCGAGGTCGTCCCACTCCAGGGCCTCGGGCACGTCCTGTTCCTCGATGAAC
>NZ_WNXE01000197.1:1184-4008 GCF_010993615.1 Arhodomonas sp. KWT
GGGACGGGTGAGGTTGCGCGCGAGCCAGTCGTCCAGCACCGCGTCCGGCGCCGATGCGGCCTCGCGCATGAGCCGGCGCAGCTGCGCCAGCGCCTCCGCGGGCAGGCGCCCGCGGGCGGCGTCGAAGCCCTCGGGGTCGCGGTATCGGCCGGGGTCGCGGGGGTCCTCGCCGCGCTCGCGCGCCCACTGAGCCAGCAGCTCGGCGCCGGAGGGCGCGCGGAAGCCCACGGAATAGGTGATGCAGTCGTCCTCGGCGATGCCGTAGTGGGGCACGCCGGGGGGAACGTAGAGCATGTCCCCGGGCCCGAGGACCCACTCGTCGGTGGTCTCGAAGTCGGCGAGCAGGCGCAGGTCCGGGTGGCCGCGCAGCCGCTCCGCCTCCGGGGCTGGCCACTGGAGGCGCCAGCGCCGGTGGCCCTGCCCCTGGACGAGGAAGACGTCGTAGCGGTCCAGGTGGGGGCCGACGGTGCCGCCGGGGGCGGCGTAGCTCACCATCAGGTCGTCAATGCGCCACTGGGGCAGGAAGCGGAACGGCGCGAGCCAGTCGGTGAACGCCGGCAGGTGTTTGTCCACGTCCTGCACCAGCAGCGTCCAGTCGTCGTCCGGGGTGTCGCTGAAGAAGGCCGGCTCGAAGGGCCCGTGGAGGAGCATCCAGTCCTCCTGGGCCGTCTCGCCGATCACCACCCGGGACTCCACGTCCGGCTCGGTGGCGAGCCCGGCGAGCTCCTCGGGGGTGATGCTCGCCGGCTGCTCCGGGAAGGCGCCGCGCACGACCAGCGGCCGCTGCTGCCAGTACTCCGCGAGGAAGGTCGCGGTGTCGATGTCGCCGAACAGTCCCGCCATCTCAGACCGCCCGGGCCTGCTCCGCTGCGAGGCCGACGTAGCGCGCCGGGGTGAGGGCGGCGAGCTCGGCGCGCACGGCCTCCGGCAGCTCCAGACCCTTGACGAACTCGGCCATGCCGGCCTGGTCCACCCGGCGGCCCCGGGTCAGCGCCTTGAGCTTCTCGTAGGGGGAGTCGATGCCGTAGCGGCGCATCACCGTCTGGATCGCCTCGCCGAGGACCTCCCAGTTGCCGTCGAGGTCGGCGGCGAGCCGGGCCTCGTCCGCCTCCAGCTTGCCCAGGCCCTTCTCCAGCGCCTGGCAGGCGATGAGGGTGTGCGCGAGCCCCACGCCGAGGTTGCGCAGGGTGGTGGAGTCGGTGAGGTCGCGCTGCCAGCGTGAGATGGGCAGCTTGCGCGCGAGGTGGTCCAGCAGCGCGCTGGCGACGCCCAGGTTGCCCTCGGCGTTCTCGAAGTCGATGGGATTGACCTTGTGGGGCATGGTCGAGGAGCCGACCTCGCCGGCCACGATCCGCTGGCGGAAGTAGCCCAGTGCGATATAGCCCCAGACGTCGCGGCAGAGATCCAGCGCGATGGTGTTCCAGCGTGCCTGGGCGTCGAAGAGCTCGGCGATGTAGTCGTGGGGCTCGATCTGGGTGGTGTAGGGGTTCCAGGCGAGCCCGAGGGCGCAAACGTAGCGTTCGGCAAACGCGGGCCAGTCCACTTCCGGGTAGGCTACGGTGTGGGCGTTGTAGTTGCCCACCGCGCCGTTGATCTTGCCCATGATGCGCACGCCGGCGAGCTGCTCGCGCTGGCGGCGCAGGCGCACGACGACGTTGGCGATCTCCTTGCCCAGCGTGGTCGGCGAGGCCGGCTGGCCGTGGGTGCGCGAGAGCATGGGCAGCTCGGCGAAGGCGTGGGCGAGCCCGCGCAGGTGTTCGTCGACCGCGTCCATGGCCGGGAGCATCACGGTGTCCCGCGCCTCGGTGAGCATCAGCGCGTAGGCGAGGTTGTTGATGTCCTCGGAGGTGCAGGCGAAGTGGACGAACTCGCGGATGGCCGCGAGCTCGGCGTTATCCGCCATGCGTTCCTTGAGGAAGTATTCCACCGCCTTCACATCGTGATTGGTGGTCGACTCGATCGCCTTGATGTGCTCGGCGTCGGTGACGTCGAAGCCGGAGACGATGGCATCCAGCGCGGCGCTGGCGTCCCCCGAGAGGGCCGGGACCTCGGCGATGCCCGGCTCGGCGGCGAGCGCCTGGAGCCACCGGACCTCGACGACGACGCGCTGGCGGATGAGTCCGTACTCGCTGACCAGCGGCTGCAGGGCCTCGGTCTTGCCGCCGTAGCGGCCGTCGACGGGGGAGATGGCGGTCAGTCGCGTCAGGTCCATGGTGGTCTCGGCTCTCCGGTTGGTAACGGGCGGTCGGGCCACGAATTCTACCCCCAGCGGCGGGGTCTCGCATCCGTGTCAGGGAGGCATGAGTTATATGGGTGATCAGGACTTTCGTGTCGAGCGCGACAGCATGGGCGAGCTCAACGTCCCCGCGGACGCGCTCTACGGGGCGCAGACGCAGCGGGCGGTGCAGAACTTCCCCATCAGCGGGCTGACGCTGCCGCGGACGTTCATCCGCGCCCTGGGGCTGATCAAGGCGGCGGCGGCCCAGACGAACGCGGACCTCGGGCTGCTGGAGCGGGATGTTGCCCATGCGATCGTCGCCGCGGCGGGCGAGGTCGCCGCCGGCGAGCACGACCGCCATTTCCCGGTGGACGTGTTCCAGACCGGCTCGGGCACGAGCACCAACATGAACGCCAACGAGGTGATCGCCCGCCTGGCGACGGAGGCGCTGGGCGACACCGTCCACCCCAACGATCACGTCAACATGGGCCAGAGCAGCAACGACGTGATCCCCACGGCCATCCACGTGAGCGCCGCGCTCGCCGCCCGCGAGACGCTGATCCCGGCGCTGGAGCACCTGGCCGGGACGATGGAGACGCGTGCCGA
>NZ_WNXE01000198.1:0-3983 GCF_010993615.1 Arhodomonas sp. KWT
CTGCGGCGGCTGTGGCGGCCGCGCATGGGCGAGAAGCTGCACAAGCTGGCCTCGGTGCTCGACGCCGGGGGCCCGGCCATGGTCTACGACGCCCTGATGTCGTACTGGCCGCGTGGGACGCTGCCGCTGCGGGATGCGGCCACACCGCCACCGTCCTGGCCGCCGGCGCGCCTCGAGGGGGCGCGGGCGCTGCTCGACGAGTGCATGCTCTGGGACGGGCTGCGCTATCTCCCCGACGACAACCTGGTGAAGGTGGACCGGGCGAGTATGGCGGTGGCCCTGGAGACGCGGGTGCCGCTGCTCGACCGCCGGGTGGTCGAGTATGCCTGGCACCTGCCGCTGTCCATGAAGGTCCGTGCCGGCCGGAGCAAGTGGATACTGCGCCGGTTGCTCGACCGCTATGTGCCGCCGGCGCTGATGGATCGACCCAAGTCCGGCTTCTCGGTACCGGTGGACGACTGGCTCCGCGGTCCGCTGCGCGACTGGGCCGACGCGCTGTTGGCGCCGGAGCGCCTGGCCGGCGAGGGCCTGCTGGACGCGGATGCGGTCTCGCGCCGATGGCGCGAGCACCTGGGCGGGCGCCGCAACCACGGCCTCGCGCTGTGGACGGTGCTCATGTTCGAGGCCTGGTACGAGGCGTTGCCGGCGGCGTTACCCGTGTCGGCTGCAACGACCTGGCAGGGTGGGGAGGCGATGGCCTGTGTCGAGCGGTGACCCGGGGGCGGTGACGCTGTCTTTCGTCATCCCCGCGCGCAACGAGGCGGTGATGATCGCCGCCACCATCGCGAGCATCCATCGCCACGCGGCGGACTGGCACCACGAGGTGATCGTGGTCGACGATGCCTCGGGCGACGATACCGCGGCCCTGGCCCGCGAGGCCGGCGCGGTGGTGGTGGCCGGTACCGGCGCGGGTATCGGTGCCAACCGTAATGCCGGTGCGGCGCTGGCCGGCGGCCGGGTCCTCGTGTTCCTGGACGCGGACGTGGAGCTCACGGCGGCGTGGCAGGCGCGGATGCCCGCGGTCTGCGTGGCGCTGGCGCAGACCCCACACCTGATTACCGGCTCGCACTGCGACATCCCTGACCGGGCTGGCTGGCTGGAGCGTTACTGGTTCGCCGCCTTCGCGCGCGAGCGCGGCTCACGCCACGTGGGCAGCGGTCACATGGTGATCAACACGGCGTTCTTTCGCGAGCTCGGCGGCTTCGATCCGTCCCTGGAGACCGGGGAGGACTACGAGCTCTGCGCCCGGGCACGCCGGCAGGGTGCGACGGTGATCAACGATATCGCCCTGCGGGTGGTCCACAAGGGCTTCCCCCGCGGGCTCGCCGCGTTCATCCGTCGAGAGGCCTGGCATGGCCGCGGTGATTTCCGCTCCTGGCATGCCCTGATTCACTCCCGGGTGGCCGTGCTCACGGTGGTCTTCCTCGTCGCGCATCTCGCCGGTCTCGCCGCGCTACTGGCCGGCTGGACCGGCGGGGCGCTTGCTGCGATGGCGGTGGTGGCCGCGGTGCTGGTGGCCTCGTCGATACGCAAGTACGCCGGCCAGCCACTGCGGGTGCTCGCGGTGAACGCGCTGGTCTTCTACTGCTACTACCTCGGTCGTGGCCTCGCCGCGATGCGGCGCCTCGACCCGCGTGGCGCCCGGCATGCCAGGTTGGCCCAGGGGGTGCGCGGATGAGCGGCGAAGCGGCGCGAATGGTCTCGCACAGCGCGATCTACGGGGCGGGCAATATCGCCCGCAAGATCGTGGCCTTCATTATGCTGCCGATCTATACCCGCTACCTTACCCCCGCCGACTACGGGGCGGTGGAGCTGTTTACGCTGCTGCTCAGCGTGGTCGAGGTGTTCTTCGGCATGCGCATGGGCCAAGCGCTGTTCCGCTACTACTTTGCTGCCGACGGCAAGACCGAGCGCGACGAGGTGGTGACCACGGTGCTGGCCGTCGGCGCCGGGGTGAGCGCGCTGGGGGCGATGGCGGTGGCGGGTTTCTCCGAGCCGCTGGCGCGAGTGCTCTTCGGCGAGGCGCTGTACGTCCACCTGATACCGCTGGTCGGGCTGCTGCTGGTCACCCAGGGGGTCGAGGACTTCGGCCTCAACTTCATACGCGCCCACCAGCGCCCCGGGCTGTTCCTCGCCCTGAGCCTGGGCAAGCTCGCGCTGCAGGTGTCGCTCAACCTCTACCTGGTGGTGTGGCTGGAGCTCCATGTCGCCGGCGTGGTGCTCGGCAATGTGCTCTCCTCCGGTGCCATCGCCCTGTTCGGCGTGGGCTACACCCTGCGCTACACCCGGTTGAGGCCCTCGCGCCGGCACCTGCGGGTGCTGCTCGCCTTCAGCTATCCGTTCTGGATCTCCGGGCTTTTTCAGATCTACATCAGCTTTGGCGACCGTTATTTCCTGCGGGTGTTCACGGACATGGCGCAGGTCGGCATCTACGCGCTGGCCTATCGCTTCGGCTTCCTGCTGGTGGAGTTCACCTGGGGGACGTTCGCGAACATCTGGGACACCCAGCGTTACCGTATCCTCGAACGCGGCGACGCCCGCGAGATCTACCAGATGACCTTCCAGTACTTCGCGCTGTTCACCATCCTCATGGGGCTGGGGATCGCCATGTTCGTCGGCGACGTCATCCACGTGATGGCTGCGCCGGCGTTCTGGCCCGCCGCCGACATCGCGCCGGTCCTGGTCCTCGCCTACATCCTCTACGTCTGGACGCTGTTCTCCAACTTCGGGCTGCTGCTCGCCGAGAAGACGCGCAAGCTCGCCATTGCCTCGGGGATCACGGCGGTGGTGATCAGCGTCGGCTACCTCGCGCTGATCCCGCTGCTGGGGGCCCTCGGTGCCGCGCTGGCAACGCTTATCGCCCTGAGCGTGGAGCTCACCTGGGTGCATGCCCAGGCCCGGCGGGAGTACGACATGGGCCTGCCCTGGGCCCGGGTGCTCTCGGCGCTGGCGTTGGCCGTCGTGCTCTACGCCATCGCCGAGGCGGGACCGACGGAGCTGGTGTGGTCGCTGCTGCTGCGGGGGGCCCTGGTCGGCGTGTTCCTGGTGGCGGTGCTGTTCTCACCCCTGCTGCCCGCGGAGCAGCGCGGCCTGGTGCGCTCGCTGATCCGCCGTCCCGCGCGCCTGCGGGGGGTCGCCGGATGAGCGCGTCGCTGCGCAGGGCCAGGCAGGCGGCGCGGGCCGGGGTGTGCGCTGCTGCCCGGGCGGCCGGGACGATCGGCTGGCGCCGCCGGGCGCCGTCGCTACTGGTGCTCACCTACCACCGTGTCCTGCCCCGGGACGATCCGCGCTGGGCGGACGAGCAGCCGGGGATGCTGGTCTCGCCGCAGACCCTGCGCATGCACCTGGCGGTGCTGGGGCGGCACTTCACGCCGGTGCACCTCGCCGACTGGCTCGATGCCCGTGCCCGTGGTGCGGCCATGCCCCGAAGGGCGTGCGCCATCACCTTTGACGATGGCTGGCGGGACAACTACGAGCACGCCTACCCGGTGCTGCGGGAGATGGGCTGGCCGGCGACGGTCTTCCTGGTCTCCGACCTCATCGGTACCGCCGAGGGCTTCTGGCCGGAGCGCCTGGCCGCCGTGCTGCGTCGGGCGGTGACGGCACCAGCGCGGGTCTGGACGGGGCCGGCCTTCGCGTGGCTCGGGGGACTGGATAACGCCGTAGCGGCCTACCGGGCGGTACCGGACGCCGACGCGCTGGACGGGATTATCGAGGCCGCCAAGGCGCTGCCGGACGCCGAGCTGCGTGAGCGGCTCGCGGCGATGGAGGCGGAGGTGGGCATCGGCGCCGACGAGCCGGCGCTGCTCGACTGGGTACAGGTGCGGGAGATGACCGCCGGCGGAACGGTGCAGCTCGGTGCCCACACCCGCACGCACATGCGACTGCGCCCGGATGTGCCGCCGACGGTGCTGGACGAGGAGATCGCCGGCGCGCGCCGGGTGATCGAGGCGGCGGCGGGCGTGGCGGCGCCGCTGTTCTGC
>NZ_WNXE01000199.1:0-3977 GCF_010993615.1 Arhodomonas sp. KWT
AGCCACAGCCCCTCGGCTCCAGCGCGGCGGCGCAGCGCACGCACGGCGTGACCGTCCGCGCGGGCCCAGGCGAGCACCAGCTCGCCCCACTGATCCTGGCCCAGGAGGCATTCCAGCAGCACGTCGGCCGCCGCCTCGGCGCAGTCCCGGCGTACGATGAAGTCCGCGTATTCGGTGGGCAGCGTCTCGGCACCGTGCCAGAAGTTGCCCACGAGCTGGAGCCGCCGGCTCGGCAGCACCCCGCGCACGCGCTCGGCGGTGACCATCATGGGCGCAATGCCGCAGAGCGAACCATCGCCGTCATGGACCGCAAGTAGCCGCAGCGCCGCCCCGCCCGGTACCCCGAAGTGCCGCCACCAGCCGTAAAGCCAGTCCCAGCCGAGGAACAGCGGGTCCGCATCCGAGGCCGCCACCAGCCGCTCCCAGGACTGCCGGGCGGCGGCAAAGGCCGCCTCGTCCCAGACAGCTACCGTCATGCCCGTCGCCATGTCCGACCTCCCGTGGTCAGCGCCTGGGTCACCGCACCGGCAACGGCCGGGGCCGTCGCCTCGTGGCGGGCGTACGCCGCGGCCGCCACCTTGTTCAGGGCCACGATGAACGCGATGTGCACCCAGAAATACGGATAGAAGAACACCGAGACAAACGACGAGGACACCAGCAACCCCACCATCGCGGCATCCATGCCGCCGGCCAACGTCACCAGCATCCGGTCATCCATCGCCCGCGCCATGCGACGCGTACGGCGGTTGTTGAGGAAGGCGTAGAGGATCATCAGTGCGAACAGCGTCAGCCCGGTGAAACCGTACTCGGCACCGGCGTCGACGAAGATGCTGTGGGGCAGTCCGTAGCGCTCCAGGCCCTCCTCCGGCGGGTAATGGGTCTGGTAGTACGGCCCCCAGTTGGCCGGGCCGATACCAAGCCACGGATGCTCCTGCATGATCTCCCAGCCGATCTGCCAGCGCAGCAGGCGGTTTTGGGAGGTCTCGTCCTGGCCGGCGGCATCGAAGCGCTCCAGGGTCTGCTCGGGCATCACCGAGTAGCCGACGATCGTGATGACGATCGCCAGCAGCGCAATGCGAACCCGCCGCCGGCTGGTCAGTGCCATCCATGCGAACGCCGCCGCGGCCCCGACCACGGCCCCGCGGGAGTTGGTGGCGATGATCGTGGCCACCGCCGAGAGAGGCAGGAAGGCGAGCAGCAGCCACTTCCAGCGCGCGCACCACGGACGCACCGCAGCCATGAAATACAGCGACAGGGGCAGGAAGATGCACATCTGGATGCCGAGCTCGCCGGAATTCTGGAACCACCCCGGCGCGCCGGTAACACCCCAGTTGTCGTAACCGAAGCCCCGGGCCGCCCAGCTCCGGAAACCGTGCTGGGACATCTTCAGGTTCCACAGCAGGTACAGGAACAGGAACACGAAGAACCGCTGGCGGGTGGTCACGGTGGTAACCACCAGGAAGAACACGATGCCCCAGACCACGTGGGTGACTACCCGCTCGCCGGAGAACATCGGCGCCCACGCGTCCCACCAGGCGAACTGGAGGACCACCAGAAACACGGCCAGCAGCCGCGTCACCGGGTTGTCCAGGTCGATACGCTCGCGGCTCGCGAGCCGGGCCACCAGCGCGGCCAGGATGCTGACCTGGGCGTAAGGGAGGACGTCGATCGCCGGGTAGATGCTCTGGGGGCGGACATATTCGATGAACACATACAGGCACACCAGAGCGAACGCCGGCCCCTCGCCGACCAAGACCTGGGCGATGGCTCCGGCCCGCAGCCGCAGCAGATCGGTCATCGACACGCCGCCCGCACCGTTCATGGCAGCCACCCCGGGGCCGGGGCACACGAGCCGTTGCGCGCGAGCGCCTGTTCGTAGACACCGGCGTACGCGCCGGTCATCGCCTCCAGCGAGAACTCGGCGCGCACCCGGGCGAGGCCGCTGGCGGCGAGCCGCGCCGACAGATCCGGATCCCCGGCCACCCGCGCGAGGCCGGTGGCGAGGGCCGCAGGGTCGCCCGCGGGCACCAGCCACCCCGTCTCCCCGTGACTGACGATCTCCTCCGGCCCGCCGCAGCGCGTGGCGACCACCGGCACCCCGGCGGCCATCGCCTCCAGGGTGGCGATGGACAGCCCCTCGCTGGCCGAGCTCAGCACGAACGCGTCCAGCGCCCCGAGCAGACCCGGCACGTCGGTGCAGTGACCGGTGAACGCCACCCGCTCGCCCAGGCCCAGCTCGTCGCGGCGGCGCAGCAGGGCCTCGTGGAGGCCGTGGCGGTCCGGCTGGCCGGCGATCACCAGGCGGAAGCGGTGGCCCTGCGGTCCGTCGACGAGCCGTGCCATGGCCTCGAGGAGCACGCCGTAGTCCTTGGCGGGACGGATATTGCCCAGTGCGCCGAGGAGGATCTCGCCATCCCCGGCGCCGAGGCGCTCACGCGCCGAGGCGCGGTCGATGCCGCGGTAGCGGGCCACGTCCACGCCGTTGTAGATCCGCCGGCAACGCCCGGCCGGCAGCACGCCACCGGCGGCGAGCCCGTCGCGCAGGGCGTCGGAGACGAACACCGCGGCGCTCAGGCCCGCGCGCAGCAGCGCGAACTTCAGCGCCAGCACCCGGTCCGCCGGGTCCACGTCGACGCTGCCGTGGAGGGTCGCGACCACCGGCCGGCGGGTCAGCAGCCCGGCAATGCTGGCGTAGACCGCGGTCCCGAACAGGTGCGCCTGGACCACGTCGATGCGCTCGCGGCGGATCAGCCCGACCAGTGCCCGCAGGTAACGCACACTCATGCGCCGGCGTCCGCCGGGCAGCATCACCGGCGTCACACCGTGGGCACGCAGGTCGTCGGCCAGCCAGCCCTCCCCGGTGATCGCCACCACCGAACGGAAACGCGCCGGGTCCAGCCCCGTTGCGAGCTGGCGGAACACCGTCTCGGCCCCACCCGGACCGGTGGTATCGATGGTGTGCAGTACACCGATCGTGGCGTTGACCGTCATTTCGCCCCACCCCGCAGGTAGTAACGGCATTCGTGGAGAAACGGGCCCAGGTCCTCGAGGCGGTTCACGTCGTAGCGGGTGCCCCGCTCGAACAGCCGCAGGAACCGCGCGGCCGCGCCGGCCAGCTCGCCGCGGCGCGCCCAGCGCCGGCCGTCGCGCCAGCGGAGGTAGAGGCTGTCGAGGTCGCCGAGCAGCCAGCGGCTGCGGCAGCCCGTGCGGTAACCCGCCGGCGGCGCGGGGTCCTGGCCGAGCGCCAGCCGGCAGGCCATGAGCGGGAAGTCGACCCCGGCGTCAACGGCGAGCTGGAGCGAGCCCCAGAAGCGGCCGTTGATCTCCAGCAGATGCGCCCGGCCGGCCGCGTCCAGCTTGAACTCCGCCATCGCGACACCGTGCCAGCCCACCGCCGAAAGGATCCGGTCCGCGGCGTCCACCAGCTCCGGCGCCGCGGGCACGCTCTCACTGAGCACGCTGACCCCGCCGCTCGGCGGGCGCTCGCGCAACCGGCGATGGGCGAAGAAGGTCACCGCCCGGCCCCGGTCGTAGAGGGCGAACACGCCCCGGCCCTCGCCGGTGAGTCGCTGCTGGACCAGCACCGGGACGTCGGCATAGCCGGGGACGGCACCAAGCTGTGCAGCGAGCTCCCCGGCGTCCGCGGCATGGACCACAGGCAGCGCCAGCCATTGCCCGCCCACCGCGGTCTGGGAGCGGGCGGGCTTGATCACCACCGGATAACTCAGGGAGTCCGACGCGGCGAGCGCCGCGGCACCGGTGTCGAAGGCACGGGTCGAGGGCACCGGCACGCCCCGCTCGGCGGCCAGGACGGCAAGGCGGGCCTTGTCCGTCACCGTCTCGAAGGCCTCCCGCGGGGGGCACGGCAGCCCGACGCCGGCGAAACGCTCGCACCCGCCAAGCACCAGCGCCGTGGTGAGATCGCCGACAGGCAGGAGCACGTCCACGCGCTCCTCTGCCACCAGCGCCGCCACCGC
>NZ_WNXE01000019.1:0-3698 GCF_010993615.1 Arhodomonas sp. KWT
TGGCGGAGCGCCTCCTGCAGGCGTTCCCGGAGGACAGGGAGGCATTGTCCATCGCCATTGAACAGACGCGTGCCGAGCGGGTGGCGCAACGGCATGCCGCGATGAAGGCGCTGTTTCGCCCGCATCTGTTCATCCGCACCGAACGCTCGCGTCCGCGTCAGATCACGATGTTCGGCCTCTCGGGCGGGGTGGACCGCTGGCTGAAGCTGCCGCTGCCGGAGGACATCGCCGAACGCGGTACCGGCGTGCAGCGGCGCCTCGTGCGTGAGGCCGTCGAGGCGCACGCGGCGGAGTGTGGCGAGGGGCGCCCGGTGTTCTCCATGGGACGGACTGTCGGCTACCTCTACCGGCCTCGTTACGAGCAGAGCTACGCGGTGTCACTCGATGGCCGCATCGTCTCCGGGGACCAGGGGCTGGTCAACGAGCCGCAATCCGGGGTCTCGATCGGTTGAGCCTGACCGTGAGCAGGGTAGGGCGCTGACCGGGCGCGTCCCGGCGCAGGGCCCCGAGCCCGGCGGCGCCGGCGACGCCTTGCGCGGGGCACCCATCAGCCGTAGGTCGCCACGGCCCGCTTGAGCTCCCCGATGATCTCCCCGCGCAGGGCGTCGGGGCCCAGGACCTCCACGCGCGGGCCGAAGCCGAGCAGCCACCAGCGTAACTGGGCGGTGTCCTCCACGGTGGCCGTGATTTCCCGCCAGCCGTTCTCCACCGGACCGATCACCTGGTCGCGGGATAGCGGCGTCTCCTCCAGGTGTTTCGCCGGTTCCACGGCCATGCGCATGCGCAGGTGCAGCCGCTCGCCGAGGCGAAAGCCCAGTGGATCGCGCGCGAGCCAGGCGTCGAGATCGAAATCCGTGGGGACGCGGGCGGGCTCGGTCAGTGCATTGGCCTGCAGGACCCGGTGCAGGTGCAGCTGAACGGGGTTGCGGTAGTGAAACAGGGTCGCCACCAGCGTGACCATGCCGTCCCGCAGGACCACCCCGAGGGGGTGAGCGACATAGTCCCGCACCCGCGGTTCGCGTCGCCGGCGATACCGGATGGCGAGCTGGTGCCCCGACTGCAGGGCGGCATAGACCGTTTCCAGCGTCTCGGTCGCGATCGCCGGGGGGATCAGCGGCTGGCCGCGGGAGACGGTGCGGACCTTGTCCGGCCAGGAGGCCAGCCCCTCGGGGGCGTGTGCGAGTGCCCGCCGTGCCTGCTCGAACTGCGGCGCGAGGGTCTCCAGCGTGTTTCCGGGTAATACCCGTGTGAGGTGCTCGCGGGCCATGCGCAGGACCAGGGCCGCCTGCGGGGTCATGGCCGGAATGCTGATGGTTGCCGCCCCGTCCGCCCAGGACCAGCCGAAGGGCCGGCTGCGCTCGTCGGAAATCAGCGGGAAGACCGCGGAGAGCGTGCGCAGGTCGCGCTCGACGGTGCGCCTGCTGACGGGGTAGCCCGCCGCAGCGAGCTCCTCGGCGAGCGCGTTCGCCGAAATCTTGCGGGGTGCGCGGGGGATCCGCTGCAGCATCCACCATTGCCGCGTGATCGCCTCGGCCATGTGTCACCATGCTCCCTGTGCGGCACTTCTCGTGTGCGACGTGATATGTCGCACAGGCTGGATATCATGGACGCGAATGGACGACAAGGAGGCGCCATGCCGGGTATCGACCTCATCGGAGACATCCACGGGCACGCCGACGCCCTGGAAGCGCTGCTGGGGAAGCTGGGCTACCGGGAAGTCGGCGGCGTGTATCGTCATGCCGAGCGCCGCGTGATCTTCGTCGGGGACTTCATCGATCGCGGCCCGATGCAGCAGCGGGTCCTGGAGGTGGTGCGGCGGATGTGCGATGCCGGCCAGGCGCGGGCGGTCATGGGTAACCACGAATACAACGCCGTGTGTTTCGCCACGCCCGATCCGGCCCGTCCCGGCGAGCACCTGCGGCCCCACAGCGAAAAGAACGTCGGTCAGCATCGCCGCTTTCTCGAGCAGATGGCGGCGCTGGAGGTCTGGTCGGTCGCCCACCGGGAATGGGTGGACTGGTTCAGCACGCTCCCGCTGTGGCTCGAGGAGGAGGGCCTGCGCGTGGTGCACGCCTGCTGGCATCCCGGCCACCAGCGTGCCCTCGCGCCCTTCCTGGACGCGGGTAACCGCCTCACCACGGCCGGCTACGTGGCCACGTCGCGGCGCGGCACCCCCGAGTACGAGGCGCTGGAGACCCTGCTCAAGGGCCTGGAGGTTCCGCTGCCCGAGGGGCACTCGTTCAGGGACAAGGACGGCCATCCCCGCGAGGCGGTGCGGGTGCGCTGGTGGTCCCACCCGCCAATGACCTACCGAGACGGTGCCGTCATCGACGAAGCAACGCGGCAGACACTGCCCGACAGCCCCATGCCGGAAACGGGCCGGCTGGGCTATGACGGAGACAAGCCGATGTTCGTGGGCCACTACTGGATGCGCGGCGCTCCGGCGCCCATGGCGCCACAGGTGGCGTGCCTGGATTACAGCGTCGCAGAGCAGGGGAGGCTCTGCGCCTACCGCTGGAACGGTGAGTCCAGGCTCAGCGCGGACAACTTCGTGTGGGTGGAGGCGTCGTCGTGATACGCGTGCGCGGGGAATGGATCACCCCGGACGGGCGCATCGTGCGCGCGCGTCAGTACCACATCTCCGATGTCGTGGTGTACCCGCAGTGTTTCGGCCTGAGCCAGGCCGATATCGACAGGGCCTTCGCCTCGCACGGCGAGCCCCGGTCGGCCGTCCGCGAGGGTGCGGCGCGTGGTGCGCTCATCGCGCGCGTGCTGCGCTCCGGCTGGATTCGGATCCGGGGCCACCGGGGATACGTTTCCGTGACCGTGCATCGCCTGTCGGGGGATGTGCGCGACCGCCTCCGTGCCTGGGGTGCCCGGAAGGTCGCCGCTGGCAAGCTGCATCCGCTGGACCGCCTGCACCTCGTCGAGCTCTCAAAACGGGAGAACGCCGAGTTCTCGGGCGGCGTCGGCGAGGTCCTCGAGATCCACGCGGCCGACCTCCCGTCGCCGGAACCCGCGGGCTGGCTGCGCATCGAGGATATCGCGGGGGAGGGCTGAAGGGACCTGTCGGCATGGTCGGCGGCATGCCTCCCGGTGAGTCTCTCCGTGATCGCGATCATGCCGATTCCCTATCATGACCGGCACGGGATCGGTAGGTGGACAGAAACAGCCGGGGATCAGGGAGGCCCACTTTGTTCAACATCGGCAGGAACGACAGCTACGGACGTCAGCGCCGCATCGAGCATCGTGGCCGGCACCTGCGGGCCAGCCGGACCGGCGGCATCGCGCTGCGCGCGCAGATGAAGGCCGCGGGCCTGACGCTTACGGGCAATACCGCCCGCGGGGTTCGGGTGTCGATGACCCCGGCACGCAATACCCAGGTCGCCCTCCAGAACGGCCGGTTCATACTCCGGGGCCGTTATGGCAGCGGCCCCTCCGGGTGAATCTCTCGAAGAGCGGGCTGTCGCTGTCCTCGCGCAACGCGCTGGATTCGTTCAACTGGACGAATCCGCTGCGCTCTTCCGCGAAGTTCGCGGGTATACAGGTGCGCGGGCGGCGGTCATGGCCGGGCTGCTGGCCTTGCAGCTGGCACTGGCGGCGTTCGCGTTGTTGGCCCGCGGGGCCGCCGCCGTGCCGGTGCTTGTTCGGGAGTGGCGGCGACGGCGGCAGTCGGCACGCCTCGAGCGGCGGGCACG
>NZ_WNXE01000019.1:3798-12232 GCF_010993615.1 Arhodomonas sp. KWT
CTTGTGCTGATCGTCGCGGCGCGTGGGCGGGGCGAGCAGGCCGGCGCGGCGGTCGCGCGACTGGCGGAGACACTGCGACGGCACGCCAACAGCGCCCCCCTGGTTGGGGCCAGCGATCGTCTGCCCGGAATCGCCGCGGCCCTGGACGGGCGGCGTGTGGCGGCGAACCGCGGGACGGAGGACGCCCTCGCCTTGCTCGTTCTCGTCGGGCGACGGCTGGGCGTACGGCTCCCGGCGGAGACGGTGACCGGGCTCCTGTACGAGGTGGACGACCTGGCGCGCGAGAACGGGCCGCGAACGCGTCTCCAGGACTGGATGCTGGAGGTCTTCGCGGATGCGGCCGGCCTGCACCTGGTACCGCAGGAAGAGGACCAGGAACAGGGGCAGGCGCAGAGGCGGGCCGAAACGTCGGGGACGACCGCCTACTCGGAGAGCGGGGACATCGACATCGATACCGCGGATTTCGACTGCCTGCATGCCATCCCGCACATCGGGCCCGAGCGGGCGCAGGCGATCATCGGCAGGCGTCCGCTCGAGGGTATCGAGCAGCTCACCGCCCTCGGCGGTATCAGCCCGAAGCGGCTGCAGAGATTCGGGATTTCGGCGTGACGGGCACCGAGGGTGACGGCCGAGCGGGAGGTCTGCGCGCTGTGCCTACCCGTGGATCCCGCGTCCGCAGGGAAACGTTTCGATTGCGGGGAAGGCTTTGGGGGGACCAGGGGCTTCGTGCGAGCCCCTGTGGAATTTGGCTCCCCGGGACGGATTCGAACCGCCGACCCAGTGGTTAACAGCCACTTGCTCTACCGCTGAGCTACCGGGGAATGGCGTTAGCCGTGAGCTGCGTATTGTAATGGCCGCGCCGGTGGCGTCAATACCCGCGGCCCTCAGAGGGCCTCCGCCAGGCAGCGTTCGATCCGGTCCACGGCCTCGCTCAGGCGCTCCTCGCTCGTGGCGAAGGAGAAGCGCAGCCGCCCGGGCAGGCCGAAGGCGGAGCCGGGTACCACCGCGACCTCCGCGTGTTCCAGCAGCCACTCGGCGAGCGCCGTATCGTCGCCGACCTGCGGCAGTTCGCGGATCAGCCGGCGGCAGTCCGGGAAGCAGTAGAACGTGCCCTCGGCGGGGCGGCAGCGCACGCCGGGCAGGGCGTCCAGGCGCGAGACGAGCAGGTCGTGGCGGCGCCGGAAGGCCTCGCGCATGGGCGCGATCGCCTCGCCGCCGTGCTCCAGGGCGGCGAGGGCCGCGGCCTGGGAGACGCTGCTGGCGCAGGAGGTGGACTGGGACTGGACCCGTGCCATCGCGGTGATCACCGGCGCCGGGCCGGCGGCGTAGCCGATCCGCCAGCCGGTCATGGCGTAGGCCTTGGACACGCCATTGATCACCACGGTCCGCTCGCGCAGCGCCGGGCAGGCGTTGACGATGTTCGCGAACGGCGCGCCGCCCCAGTGGATGTGCTCGTAGATGTCGTCGCTGGCGACGAGCACGTCCGGATAGCCCTGCAGGACCTCGCCCAGGGCGGCCAGCTCGTCGCGGGTGTAGGCGATCCCGGTCGGGTTGGCGGGGCTGTTGAGGATCAGCAGCCGGGTGCGGTCGCTGACCGCGGCATCCAGGGTGTCCGGGGTAAGGCGGAAGTGCGTGCGCTCGTCGGTCTCCACGATCTCCGGCACGCCGTCGACCAGGCGCACGATGTCCGGGTAGGAGACCCAGTACGGCGCCTGGATGATGGCCTCGTCACCGGCGTCGAGGACGGCGGCGGCGAGGTTGTAGAGGCACTGCTTGGCGCCGGTGCTGACCATGACCTCGTCGCGCCCGTAGTGCAGGCCGTTTTCGCGCGCCAGCTTGGCGGCGACGGCGTCGCGGAGCGCGTCCGTGCCCGGGACCGGGGTATAGCGGGTCTCGCCGGCGCGGATCGCCGCGACCGCCGCCTCCCTGATAGGCTCGGGGGTGTCGAAGTCGGGCTCGCCGGCGCTCAGGCCGATCACGTCGCGGCCGTCGGCCCGTAGTGCCGCGGCCCGCGCGGTCACGCTCATGGTCGGCGACGGCCGCACCCGCTGCACCCGTCGTGCGAGTTGAAACGCCAAGATCCACCTCCACCTGTACCGGCACACACGCGGGTAGCGCGACGCCGCCGTCCGGCGGCGACACGCCGCACCGGGTCCGTTACCCGGCATAATGCCGGGGATGATACGCCAACGGCCAACGGAGGCCGAAATCCCCTATGGCTGATGAATTCGTCCTGAATTCCGATTTCGAGCCGGCCGGCGACCAGCCGGCGGCCATCGAGACCCTGGCAGAGAGCCTGGAGGACGGGCACCTGGACCAGACCCTGCTGGGCGTGACCGGCTCCGGCAAGACCTTCACCATGGCGAGCCTGATCGCGCGCGAGCAGCGCCCGGCGGTGATCCTCGCGCCGAACAAGACGCTCGCCGCGCAGCTCTACGGCGAGTTCAAGGCATTCTTCCCCGACAACGCCGTGGAGTACTTCGTCTCCTACTACGATTACTACCAGCCCGAGGCCTACGTGCCCGCCTCGGACACCTATATCGAGAAGGACGCCTCGGTGAACGAGCACATCGAGCAGATGCGCCTGTCCGCCACCAAGGCCATCCTGGAGCGGCGGGACACCATCATCGTCGCCTCGGTGTCCTCGATCTACGGCCTCGGCGACCCGCAGGCCTACCTGTCGATGGTGCTGCACCTCTCCCGGGGCGAGCGCATCGACCAGCGCCAGATCCTGCGCCGGCTCGCGCAGCTGCAGTACCGGCGCAACGATCAGGACTTCTCCCGTGGCACCTACCGCGCCCGCGGCGACGTCATCGACATCTTCCCCGCAGAGTCCGACGAGGAGGCGGTGCGCGTCGAGCTCTTCGACGACGAGATCGAGCAGCTCGCCTGGTTCGACCCGCTCACCGGCGAGGTTCTGCGCCGGGTGCCGCGGCTGACGATCTACCCCAAGACCCACTACGTCACCCCCCGCGAGCGGCTGATCGCGGCGGTGGAGGACATCAAGGTCGAGCTGCGCGAGCGCCTCGACGAGCTCAAGGGCGCGGGCAAGCTGCTGGAGGCCCAGCGCTTGGAGCAGCGCACCCTGTTCGATCTGGAGATGATGCAGGAACTCGGTTACTGCAACGGCATCGAGAACTACTCTCGCTACCTCTCCGGCCGCGCCGCCGGCGAGCCGCCACCGTGCCTGTTCGACTACGTGCCCGAGGACGCGATCCTGTTCGTCGACGAGTCCCACGTCACCGTACCCCAGCTCGGCGGTATGTACCGGGGCGACCGGGCGCGCAAGGAGACGCTGGTGGAGTACGGCTTCCGGCTGCCCTCGGCGCTGGATAACCGGCCGCTGAAGTTCGAGGAGTTCCGCCGGCTTCAGCCGCAGTCCATCTACGTCTCGGCCACGCCCGGGCCGTTCGAGGCGCGCCACTCGGCGGCCACCGCCGAGCAGGTGGTGCGGCCCACGGGGCTGGTGGACCCGGCCATCGAGCTGCGTCCCGCCTCCACCCAGGTGGACGACGTGCTCTCCGAGATCCGCGACCGGGTCGGGGCCGGCGAGCGCACGCTGATCACCACGCTGACCAAGCGCATGGCGGAGGACCTCACCGAGTACCTCCACGAGCACGGCGTGAAGGTGCGCTACCTCCATTCCGACATCGACACCGTCGAGCGCGTGGAGATCATCCGCGACCTGCGCCTGGGGGTGTTCGACGTGCTCGTGGGCATCAACCTGCTGCGCGAGGGCCTGGATATCCCCGAGGTCTCGCTGGTGGCGATATTCGACGCGGACAAGGAGGGCTTCCTGCGCGCGGAGCGCTCGCTGATCCAGACCATCGGCCGCGCGGCGCGCAATGTCCACGGCAAGGCGATCCTGTACGCGGACGCGGTTACCGACTCCATGCGCCGGGCCATGGACGAGACCGAGCGTCGGCGCGAGAAGCAGCTCGCCTTCAACGAGGAGCACGGCATCACCCCGCAGACCATCCGCAAGGCGGTGGCGGACGTGATGGAGCGCGAGGCGCCCGGTGCCCCGGACACGGCCGAGCACTTCGCCGAGGAGACGGACTCCGCGCTGCCGTACGCCCGGCTCTCCGCTGCGGAGGCGGTCAAGGAGATCAAGCGCCTGGAGCGGGAGATGCACGAGCACGCCCGCAACCTGGAGTTCGAGGAGGCCGCGAGGCGGCGCGACGAGATCCGTCGGCTGGAGACCCATGCCCTGGGCGAGCCGGGCCGCCAGAGCGCGTGAACGCCTGCGTACGTAATCCGGCGTATTCCGTGCCCGCGCGTCCGCGGGCTATAACGACCCCGTGGCCCGGCGCGCCCGGGCAGGGCAGCGACAAGGAGCGGGCCGTTTGAGTACCCACGCCGAAAAGACCGCCGCGCAGACCGGCTATTTCCTCAAGCCGGGCAAGTTCCGCGATCCGGTGACCACCGCCGACGGCGAGCCGCGTGCCCGCGTGGCCCTGCGGCGCCTGGAGACGCTGTGGTTCAACACCGGCACCCTGTGCAACCTCACCTGCCGGAACTGCTACATCGAATCCTCGCCCCGCAACGACCGCCTGGTCTATATCGCTCACGAGGAGGTCGTCGCGTATCTCGACGAGATCGAGACGCAGGGCATGGGCACTACCGAGATCGGCTTCACCGGTGGCGAGCCGTTCATGAACCCGGACATGCTGGCGATGCTGGAGACGGTGCTCGCCCGGGGCTACCGGGCGCTGGTGCTCACCAACGCCATGCGCCCGATGATGAAGCACGCCGAGGCCCTGGCGGCGCTCAACGCCCGTTACGGCGGGCGGCTGGTGATGCGCGTGTCCATGGACCACTACACGCCGGAGTGGCACGAGTGGGAGCGCGGGGCGCGTACCTGGCGCCCGGCGATGGACGGCCTGCGTTGGCTCTCGGCGGAGGGCTTCAATATCGCCGTTGCGGGGCGGCTGTTCTCCGGTGAGACGGAGGCCGTGGTCCGTGCCGGCTTTGCCGCGCATTTCGAGCGCGAGGGCATTGCCATTGATGCCGGCGATCCCGCGGCGCTGGTGCTGTTCCCGGAGATGGACACGGCCGTGGACGTGCCCGAGATCACCGAGGGCTGCTGGTCGAAGCTCGGGCGCTCGCCGGACAGCGTCATGTGCGCCGGCTCGCGCATGGTGGTCAAGCACCGCGGCGCCGAGCGCCCGTCGGTGGTCGCCTGCACGTTGCTGCCCTACGACCCCGGTTTCGAGCTCGGCGGCACCCTGGCCGAGGCGGCCGGCGAGGTGGCGCTGAACCATCCCTTCTGCGCGCAGTTCTGCGTGCTCGGCGGCGCGAGCTGCAGCGCCGGCGACTGAGCCGGCGCGCTGCCGCCGCGTCCGTGCGCCCCGCGGGTCCTCCGGGGCACGCGTCGGGCTGCGTCATTCACGAGACCGTGGCGCGATGTCCGCCGTGCGAGCGCGGGGCGGGGGCAGCTTCCCGTGCAGGTGCGTCACGGATCCTTTTGCAGGTCGAGCGACGACCCCGGTGCGGATCGGGGAGCGTATGCCGTTCAGGGGGTGCCACCCGGGCGGGTGTCGGGGCCGCCGGTGCGAGGGCATGGCGGTCCCGTGACGAGCGGGCCGCCGGGGTATGGCCCCGATGGCCCGCATGCGGCGGGGCGGGTCAGAACGCCGGCACGACCGCGCCGTCGTACTTGCGCTCGATGAAGTCCGCCACCGCCTGGCTGGTGAGCGCGTCGGCGAGCTTCTGCACCGCCTCGCTGTCGCGGTTGTCCTCGCGGGTCACCAGCACGTTGACGTAGGGGGAGTCCGCGCCCTCGATCGCCAGCGCGTCCTCCGTCGGGTTGAGGTCCGCCTCCAGCGCGTAGTTGGTGTTGATCAGCGCCAGGTCCACCTGGTTGAGCACGCGGGGCAGCATGGCCGCCTCCAGCGCCTGGAACGTCAGGTCCTTCGGGTTGGCGGTGATGTCCTGCGGCGTGGCCAGGATGCCCGCCTCGTCGGAGAGCCCGATCACGCCCGCCTTCTCCAGCAGCAGCAGCGCCCGCCCGCCGTTGGTCGGATCGTTGGGGATGGCAACGGTCGCGCCGTCCGGGAGGGCGTCCAGGGAGTCGACCTCGCTGGAGTAGGCGCCGAAGGGCTCGATGTGCACGCCGGTCACCGGCACGAGCGAGGTGCCGCGGCCCTTGTTGAATTCCTTGAGATAGGGCGTGTGCTGGAAGTAGTTGGCGTCGATGCGTCCCTCCGCGACCTGCACGTTGGGCTGCACATAGTCGGTGAACACACGGATCTCGAGGTCCACACCCTCCTTCGCGAGGCGGGGCTTGATGAACTTCAGGATCTCGGCGTGGGGCACCGGTGTTGCCGCGACGCTGAGGGTCTCGGCACCGGCGCTGGCGAACGGGGTCGCGAGGGCCACGAGGGCGATCAGGAGCAGACGTTTCATGGGAGTCCTCCGTGTCGGTGTATCCGGATAGGGGATGGCTCAGCGGCGGCTGAAGTACAGCACCAGCCGGTCGCCGAGCATCTGCAGCAGCTGCACGAGCACCACCAGCAGGATGACGGTGACGATCATCACGTCGGTCTGGAAGCGCTGGTAGCCGTAGCGGATGGCCAGGTCGCCGAGGCCGCCTCCACCGACCACGCCGGCCATCGCGGCGTAGGAGACCAGGGTAATGGCGGTGACGGTGACCCCGGCGATGATCCCGGGCAGGGCCTCCGGGAGCAGCGCGCCGAAGACGATCTGGGGCGTGGTCGCGCCCATGGCCTCCGCCGCTTCGATCACCCCGCGGTCGACCTCGCGCAGCGAGGTCTCCACCAGGCGGGCGAAGAACGGTGTGCCCGCCGCCACCAGCGGCGGGATCACGCCGGCCACGCCCAGCGAGGTGCCGACGATGAGCACCGTCACCGGGATCATCACGATCAGCAGGATGATGAACGGCACCGAGCGCAGCACGTTCACCACGAAGGAGACGATGCCGTAGACCGCCGGCTGCGCCAGCGGCTGGCGCTTGCCGGTGAGGAACAGCAGCACGCCCAGGGGCAGGCCGAAGGCGACGATGAACAGCAGTGAGCCGCCCACCATCAGCGCCGTGTCCCAGGTGGCGCTGCCGAGCTCCCACCACTGGACGTTGGGCAACAGCTCGTTCATCAGCCCGCTCATCGCCGGACCACCTCCACGTGCACGTCCTCGGCGTCGAGCCGGCGCAGCGCCTCGTCCACGTCACCGCCGACCATGGAGAGCGTGAGCTGGCCGTAGGGGGTGTTGCGGATGTGGTCCACCCGGCCGGAGAGGATGCTGAAGTCCACGCCCGTCTCCCGGGCGAGCTCGCCGAGGATCGGGGTGTAGGTGGCCTCGCCGCGGAGCGTGAGCTTGATGATGCGCCCCTCGACGTTGTGGAAGTCGTCCCGCCGCTCGTCCTCGTCCACGTGCTCGCGCTCGAAGACGAACCGGCGGCTCGTCGGGTGCCGCGGGTGGAGGAAGACCTCGGCGGTGTCGCCGCTCTCCACCACGGCGCCGTCGTCCATCACCGCGACGCGGTGGCAGATCCGGCGGATCGCGTCCATCTCGTGGGTGACCAGCACCACGGTGATGCCGAGCTCCTCGTTGAGGTCGGCGAGCAGCTGCAGCACGGACTGCGTGGTCTGCGGGTCCAGCGCGCTGGTGGCCTCGTCGCAGAGGAGGATGCCCGGTCGGCAGGCCAGCGCGCGGGCGATGCCCACGCGCTGCTTCTGGCCGCCGGAGAGCTGCGCGGGGTACTTGTCTGCCTGGCCGGCGAGCCCGACGCGCTCGAGCAGGGAGTCGACGCGCTCGCGGATCTGCCCGCGACTGTAGCCGCCCGCGAGCTTCATGGGGAAGGCGACGTTCGCGCGCACGCTCTTCGAGGAGAGCAGGTTGAAGTGCTGGAAGATCATCCCCGTCTCGCGGCGCAGGGTGCGCAGGCGCTCGTTGCGGTAGTCGGTGACGTCGCGGTCGTTGACCCGCACCCGCCCGCTGCTCGGCCGCTCGATGAGATTGATCATCCGTAGCAGCGTCGACTTGCCCGCACCGGAGTGGCCGATGATGCCGAAGACCTCGCCGGGGCGGATGTCCAGGGAGACGTCCCGGAGTGCCTCGATGCGGCGGTCCTCGATCTCGTATGTCTTGTCGATACCCTGGAATTCGATCACTGCGTCATCGATGGGCTGAATGTTGATGGGTTATAAAAACGGTATCACCGCAACCGAAAAATTATAAATCAGCGACGCCGACCGCCGATAACGCGATTCATGCTTTGCAAATAGCGGCTGGTACTGAGTGCGGATGCAGGCAGACAGGGATGCCGGTACACCCGGTGCGGCGCTGTGTCGCGCGGCCGGGGCGACAGGGTAGCGATGGGCGGGCACGGTGGCAACGCCGTGGGACGTCACGGCGGGGGAGGCGTCAGGGCCGGGCCCCGGCGTGGCCGGGGCCCGGTTTGCCGCCGTTACGG
>NZ_WNXE01000019.1:12330-22044 GCF_010993615.1 Arhodomonas sp. KWT
CTTCCCCGCCGGTGCTGCTGATGTCCACCTGGCCGAGGTCGATGCGGGAGTCGGCGTCCGAGAGGTTCACGCCGGCGGCGGAGGTGTTCTGCACGGTCGTCTCACCGACGGTCAGCGGACCGTTTACATCCTGCAGATCGACGCCGTGGCTGATGTCGTCCCCCGACTGGTTGATCGAGGCGACCGAGGCCAGCTCCAGGTCGATGGCGGTCTCGCGCATGTCGAGTGCCGTGCCGGTGTGGGCGGTCACGTGCCCGGCGTCCGCGGTGACGGTGAAGTCGTTGCCGCCACGCACGTGCACGGCGTCACCGTCGGAGAAGACGGCGAGGCTGTCGTAGTCGATGCGGCCGGAGACGTTGTCGAGCGCCAGGGCGCCGGAGCTCGTTCCACCGGCGAAGACACGATTGCCGGAGGTGCCGAGCTGCGTGGCACCGCCGCTCACGGCTTGGATACCGCTGGCATCCGGGTCGGCGTCGAAGGTGGCATTGCGCACGGAGAAGCGCCCGGAGCCGCCGGCGACGCTGTTGTCCGCGAATCCCGTGATGGTCAGTGCGCTGTCGCCGGTGATGCGGATCGAGCGCGTGCCGATGGGGTTGTCCGCGACATGGTTGCCGGAGAACGTCAGGCGGCCGTTCATGTCGGTCAGGGCGAGGCCGGGCTCGCTGTTGCCGTTGCCGTTCTCGACGGTGTTGCCGGTGACGCTCAGGTGCAGGTCCGCGTCGCTGCCCTCCAGGAAGACGCCGGAGCCGTCATTGTCCACGAAGCGGTTGTCGCGGATGGCGACGTCACCGGACAGGGTCGGTTCACCGAAGACCGCATGCCCGGGGAACGTGTCCGACTGGGTGGCGCTGATCGTCAGGCCCCGGACCTCGTTGTCGCCGGTCAGGGTGACGGCCGCGTCCGTGGCACCCGCGATCTCCGCGCCCTGGTCGCCGCCGGTGGGGGAGGGCAGGGTGACCGTCCCGTCCTGGGTGGTCACTCGGTAGGTCAGGTCGGTGTCGTCGGCGAGGAGGCGCTGGCCGGGTTCGAGCGTGATCGATTCGCCGTTGAAGGTGCTGCCGGACCAGAGCAGGACGATGTCCGCCCCGGAGGTGTCGCCGTCGGCGCTCGTGAGCAGCTGGTAGGGCGAGTCCACGCCGCCGTCGCCGTTGGTGCCGGCGTTGCTGTCCACGTGCAGGACCCGGATCCGCTCACCATCCGGGGAGCGCAGCGGCTCGGCGGAGCGGTCATGGCCGCTGGCGAGCACGACGTCCGGGTCGCGGCGCACGCGTTCGGTCATGCGGCGCTCGATGGGCGACAGGCTCGGCCGTTCGGCGGGCGTGCCCAGCGGGATCTCCAGGCGGACCTCCGCGAAGCCGTCCGTTCCGCGCATGTCATCGTCACGGACCTCGCCGCCGAACGTCACGCGGCCGCCCTCGATGCCGAAGGCGTTGTCCAGGGACAGCTCCAGGCGGCCACGCGGGCCGGTCACCGGATCGACACCGTCGGCATCGAAGCGGAAGCCGCCGGCATAGGCGCGCACGTCATAGCCGTCACCGTTGATAATGCGGTAGCCGACCTCCGCGTCGAAGCCGGACAGCGCCGTCTCGTAGCGACGGTCCTCATCGACCACGATATTCGTGCCGGAGAAGCGCGGGTTCGTGCTCGTGGCCGACAGCGTCGTGGTGTCATCCTCGGCGACGTAGACATTGGCGCGCAGGTCCCAGTCCGGGGTCATCGCCTCGGCGCCGAATGTGCCCTGATTGAAGTAGTGCCCTGTCTCCGAGCGGCGGCGATCGAAGAAACCGTAGCCGCCGAGCAGCAGATCGTCGGAGACGATGCGCCGGTAACCGAGACCAGCGTTGCCCTCTTCGGAGTTGTCGCTGCTGCGCTGTGCGCGCAGATCCGTGAACAGCATCGAGTCGCCGGTCTGGTAGAGCGGCACCATGAATTCAATGCGCCCGAGGGTTCGGCTGTCCCCGGACTTGAGAATGAGTCGGCTGCGCCCTGTCCACTTGCCCGCTGCCGCGGCGGTGGTGGCAAGACTCACGGCGAGCGCGGTGCCGACCAGAGCGGTGTGCCCCAGGAGTCGCTTCTGGTTCATTGCTGTCGCTTCCCTTCCTGTAATGACGGTTGTTCTTTCTTCGTTGCGGGCGTGGATACCGACAGTCGTCGCCACTGGTGCAATGGGCCGGCACCTGCCCTTGTTGCAGCCTATGGAGTGCGACTTGCACCGGGCTTACACCGTGTCGCTGTGGCTGGCCGGCACCGTGCGCCGGGCGCTACCATCGTCGCTCGGCAGCGCCGAGGAGGCGGCATGATCGTCGAGCGGCTTCCCGCCAACCGCCGGGGACGTGACTACGTGATCGGTGATATCCACGCCGCGGTCTCCGCGGTGTACCGCCGGCTGCGGGCCTGCGGTTTCGACCCGGAACGGGACCGGCTGATCTGTGTCGGCGACCTCGTCGACCGGGGGCCGGAACCGGAGCTCGTCCCCGACCTGCTCGCCGAGCCCTGGTTCCACGCGGTGCGCGGCAATCACGATGTCAGCGTTCTGCATGCCGTCGGCGAGGAGGGTTCACCCGAGGGGCTGCCGTACCGCTGCGAGGACCACGACTGGCTCGGGGGGCTGACGGCGACACAGGCGCGGGCGCTGGTCGACGCGCTGGCCCGCATGCCCTGGGCGCTGGAGGTGGAGACCCCCGAGGGGCGGGTGGGGATCGTGCACGCGGAGGTGCCGCCGGCATTCCCGGACTGGGGCGCTTTCGCCGCCGCCCTGTCGGCGCCGGACACCGGCGAGCGCGTGCGCTACCAGGCGATCTGGTCCCGGGAGGCGGCCGGCCATTGCCGCGGCCGGGCGGCGGGGGGCGAACCGCCGGGACCGTTGCCGGACGTCTGCCGGGTCTTCCATGGTCATACGCTGATGCCCGGGCTGTCGCCCTGCCGTATCGCCAACCGGTACTGGATAGAGACCGGGGGCTGGCTGCCGGAGGCGGGCGCGCGGCATATGGGCGACAGCCCGCGCTTCTCCATCGTCGACATCCGCGCGCCCGGGATCGGGTGACGCGCCAATCCCGAGGTACAGAGATGACTGAACAGGCCCGGGGCTACTGCCTGTAC
Source organism: Arhodomonas sp. KWT (assembly GCF_010993615.1). Classification (NCBI taxonomy): domain Bacteria; kingdom Pseudomonadati; phylum Pseudomonadota; class Gammaproteobacteria; order Chromatiales; family Ectothiorhodospiraceae; genus Arhodomonas; species Arhodomonas sp. KWT. The sequence continues at coordinate 15,430 of NZ_WNXE01000019.1, forward strand.
TATTCGCCGGACAGCGCCAATCTGATCGTCCGCCTGGTGCTGGAGGAGCTCGGCGTGGACTACCGCGACGTGCTCGTCGACCGCGGACGTGACGAGCAGCGCAGCGAGGCGTACCGACGGCTCAACCCCCAGGGGCTGCTACCGGTCCTCGTGGCCGGGGAGGACGAGGTACTCTTCGAGACCGCCGCGATCGTCCTGCAGCTCGCCGACCGGCATGCCGCGCTCGCCCCGGCGGTGGCCACGCCGGCACGCGGTGAGTGCTACAAGTGGCTGTTCTATCTCTCCAACACCCTGCATGCGGATCTGCGGGTGCGCTTCTACGCCCATCGCTATACCGGCGATCCCGACGCCGTTGCCGGGATCCGGGCGGCGACGGCGGAGCGCGTCGCCGGCCATTTCGCCCTGCTGGAGGACGCCATTGCCGCGCACGGGGGCGACTGGCTGCTGCCCGGCGGGCTGTCGGTGTGCGATTTCTATCTCGCGGTATGTGCACGCTGGGCCATGATCTACCCGCGGGGGGCAGCCGCCATCACGCCGCCGCCGGCGAGCCATCCACACCTGGCGCGGCTGCTCGCCACGCTGGAGGCGCGTCCCGCCGTGGCGCGGGCCTGTGAGCGCGAGGCGGTGCCGGCGCCGTTCTTCACCGCGCCGGTGCCGCCCCGGCCGGCCGCCGGCAGCGTCTCCTGACGCCGGTCAGCCCCGGTCCGGGGTGTCCAGCCGGGCCAGGGCCTCGGCGATATCGAGCATCCGGCTGGCAAAACCCCACTCGTTGTCGAACCACGCCAGCAGCTTGATCATCCGGCCGTTGGCGACCCGGGTCTGGGTGGCGTCGACGATCCCGGAGCGGGGATCGTGGTTGAAATCCATGGAGGCGACGGGCTCGCGGTTGATTCCGATCAACCCCTCGAGCCGCCCCCCCGCGGCCGAGGCCAGCAGCTCGTTGACCGCCTCCGCGGTGGTCTCGTCACGCACCTGAACGGCCATGTCCATCGCCGAGACGTTGATGGTGGGCACGCGTACGTGCAGCGACTCGAAGCGCCCGGCGAGGTGGGGCATGAGACGGCCGATGCCCCGGGCCAGGCCGGTGTCCACCGGTACCATCGACTGCATCGCCGAGCGGGTGAGGCGCAGGTTGGTGCGGTGGTAGGCGTCGATCACCGGCTGGTCGTTCATCGCCGAGTGCAGCGTGGTGGTGACCCCGTGCTCCACCCCCAGGGCCTCGTCGAGGACCGTGAGGATCGGTACCACGCAGTTCGTGGTGCACGAGGCCGCGGAGACGATCCGGTGCGCCGGGGCGAGGGTGTCGTCGTTGATGCCGCGGATGATGGTGGCATCGATGTCGCTGCCCGCCGGGTGGGAGAACAGCAGCCGGCGGGCGCCGGCATCGATGTGGGCGCCGGCGCTGTCGCGCTCGCCCGGCTGGCCGGAGCACTCCAGTACCAGGTCCACGTCCAGCTCGCGCCAGGGTAGCCGTGACGCCTCTGGTTCGCTGAACACGCGGATCGGCCGGCCGTCGACGACGAGCTCGCCGTCGCGGGCGGTCACCTCGCCGGGAAAGCGCCCGTGGGTGGTGTCGAAGCGGGTGAGATAGGCGATGGTGTCCAGGTCACCCAGCTCGTTGATGGCGACCACCTCCAGCGCCGGCGTGCCGCCGCTGCGTGCCCGCTCGACCAGGGCGCGCAGCACGCAGCGGCCGATGCGGCCGTATCCGTTGATGGCGATGCGATAGGCCATGGGCAGACAGTTCGTTCCCGAATGGATGACCGCTGACCATACCGCGAACCGCCGGCGCGCGGCCACTGGCCGGTTTGCGGACGGCCCCTCAGGCGGTGAGCTGCAGCGGCTGCGCCAGCGTGAGCTCGTCGCAGTTGTCCCCGGGGCCGCCGCGGTCGACCACCAGGAAGTCGCTGGTGGACTCCAGTGCCAGCAGCGGGTGATGCCAGACGCCGGCGTGATAGTTCACACCCTGATCGCCGCGGGCGAGGAAGGCCCGCACCGTTGCGGGGTCGACCTGCTCGCCCGGCGGGGCCACCACCACCAGGTAGGGCCGGCCGTTCAGCGGCACGAACGCCTGGCTGCCCAGCGGGTGGCGCTCCAGCATGGACACGGTCAGCGGCGGCGAGAACGACTGGCCGCGGAAGATGCTGATCAGCGCCCGGGGCGCGTCGCCCCCGAGCTGGACTGCCGCGAGGTCGTGGAAGCGCTGCGTGGTGCCGTTGTTGATGGGGAACGACTCCGCCGTCTCATCGGCGGCGATGACGTCGCCGAACGGGGCGAACGCCTCGCGGGTCAGGGGCTCGGCGGTGAGGGTGCGCATGGCGGTCACTCCCCGTTGCGATACGGACGGCCGAACAGGCGCAGGCGGCTGACCCCGCCGTCCGGGATGATGTTGAAGCGCACGTGGGTCACCACGCCGATGTCATCCGCGAGCGCAGTGAACTCGTGGATACTGTCCGCCGACAGGGGCTGCTCGTCGAGCAGCGTGGGCCAGAACATGCTCTGGGTGACCAGCGATTCGTCGGTCGCCTCCGGGACGTATGCCGCCTGGATGCTGCAGCGGTCCGGGTAGTTGCCCTTGAAGTGGGCGGTGTCGACGACGGCCCGCTCGATCACGCCGGGGTGGGCGAGGGCGACGATGCACCAGTCGTTGCCGGGCTCGCGCCGCCGCCGGGTCTCCCAGCCGTCGCCCATGTTGACCCCGCGGCCCGGATGGAGGATGCGCGGGGTGCCGTAGTGGGCGTCGTTCCAGGCGACGACGCGGCCGCCGTTCATCAGCGCCGCCAGGTCCGCGTCTGTCTGCATGGCCGTGTCGGACCAGTCCCGCCGGACCTCGCCGTAGGCGCGCAGCCTGGCGATGCCGCCGTCGGGGAAGATGCGCACACGCAGGTGGGTCCAGGTGCGCCCGTCGTCGACGGCGTGAAAGTGATGCCGGTCGCCGGCCAGGCTCAGTGTGGGCAGCAGCGTGGTCCAGGCCGCGGCGTCGTCCGGGTCGCCGTCCGGGCAGTGGCAGGCCTCGACGGTGGCGGCGGGCGGAAAGTTGCCCGTGAAGAAGCTGGTGTCCAGGTCGAGGCCGTGGATCACGCCGGGTGCGGCCAGGCGGATGACGGCCCAGTCATGGCCGCCGTTGCGCCGGCGGCGGGTCTCCCAGCCATCCATCCACTTGCCGTGGTCGTCGAAGCGCTCCGGGTAGAACACCGGCGTGTCGGCGGCGAGCATGCGCTCAAGAGGGGCGAAGAACTCGTCGCTGGCCGCCACCGCGGCGGCACCGGCGCCGGCGTCGGCGAGGTTGATGCGCCCGCGGGCAAATGCGGGCAGCTCGACCGGCGGGGCCTCGATTCTCGGCTCTGTGCTCATCGCGGGTCTCCGTTGTCTCTCGCCGTCGGGGACGGTTTCCCGTTCCCCGCCTGGCGGTGTGATCGCAGCGGTGCTGCCGGGCAGGGCATGCCGGCGGTAGTCCGACGGCGGCCGTGGATGACCGTCGATGACACGGGGGGCTCTTTTCGCGATCCCCGCGACCGGCATTTCTGCGATGCCCCGTCTATGCGTACGGGTGATGCTCGCGCCAGTGGCGCGCGATGTCGATGCGGCGCGCCACCCACACGTGGTCATGGGCCTCGATGTGATCGAGGAAGCGCTGCAGGGCCCGGAATCGCCCGGGCCGGCCGACCATCCGGCAGTGCAGGCCGATGTTCATCATCCGCGGCGTCTCCGCCCCTTCGGCGTAGAGGACGTCGAAGGCATCGCGGAGGTGGCGGAAGAAGGGCTCGCCGTCGCCGAAGCCGGTGGGCGAGGCGAAGCGCATGTCGTTGTTGTCCAGGGTGTAGGGCACGATGAGCTGGGGCACCTCGCGCCCGTCGCTGACGGTGACGCGCTGCCAGAACGGCAGGTCGTCACCGTAGTAGTCCGAGTCGTAGACAAAGCCGCCGTCCTCGGCCACCAGCCGGCGGGTGTTGGGACTGTCCCGGCCCGTATACCAGCCGAGCGGGCGCTCGCCGGTGAGCTCGGTGAGGATGTCGACGGCGCGTGCCATGTGCTCGCGCTCCACCGCCTCGGGGACGTCCTGGTAGTGGATCCAGCGCAGGCCGTGGCAGGCGATCTCGTGGCCGGCCTCGCGGAACGCGGCGACGGCCTCGGGATTGCGCTGCAGGGCCATCGCCACGCCGAATACGGTCAGCGGCAGGCCCCGGCGGGTGAACTCGTCGAGCACCCGCCAGACGCCGACGCGGGAGCCGTACTCGTAGATCGACTCCATGCTCATGTGCCGGGCCGCGTAGGGCTCGGCGCCGGGGATCTCGGAGATGAACGTCTCCGCGTGGGGGTCGCCGTGGAGGACGTTGTTTTCGCCGCCCTCCTCGTAGTTGAGGACGAACTGCACGGCCACGCGGGCCCTGCCGGGCCAGTCCGCCTGCGGCGGCCGGCGGCCGTAGCCCACCATGTCCCGTGGGTAGGCGGTCTCCTGTGCGGTGTCCATGGCGCGGTTACTCCTCGCTGGCTGTCTGTGTCGGGCCGTGCCGGCCGAACAGGGCGTTGAAATCCGGGGTCTCGCGGCGCTCGCCGTCGAAGTTCAGGGAGCGCTCAATCCCCTCGAGGTGACGGGTCATCCACTGCCGGGCCCGTTCCCGCTCGCCACCGGCGAGCAGCGCCAGTATCTCGCCATGGTCGCCACACTCGCAGCCGACGCTGCTCGCCGAGCCGTAGACCGCGATCACCAGCGACGAGCGCCGGGCGAGCTGTTCGATGAACGTGGCGAACGGGGCATTGTGCGCCACGCGGGCCAGGCGGATGTGGAATGCCGCGGAGAGCTGGATGGCCTCGTGCTGCGCGCCGTCCGCCTGGGCACGGCGCTCGCGGTCGACGAGTTCGTGGAGGGCGGTGAGGTCATCGTCGCCCAGGGCGTCCACGACCCAGTCGACGAGGGCGCACTCGGCAAGGCGCCGGGCGGCGAAGACCTCCCGGGCCTCGTCCGGGGAGGGCTTGGCGACCTGCGCGCCGCGGTTCGTGCGGAGGGTGACCAGGTGTTCCAGCGCCAGGCGCTGGAGGGCCTTGCGGATGCTCGTGCGGCTGACCTCGAAGGCCTCCGCCAGCGCGTCCTCGGGCAGGCGTGCTCCCGGTGCGAGGCGGTGATCGACAATCGCCTCGCTGAGTGCGCGGTGGATCGTGTCGTCCCGGTTGCGCGGTGTCCGCTCCGCCCGGGTCGCGGCGTTGCTCTCCATGGCCATGGCGCCCCTTCACCGCCGGCTCGATGGTGGCTTCTGGGCTGCAGGATATAGGGACTGTATACAATATGGAACAGTTTCTGTCCCCAATATGAAACGCCCGCGCCCCCGTCAGTGGGCAGGCGGACGTTCGAGGATGCCTTCTCCGGGCAGATGTTCCCGGTCGTGGGGCCGGTCGAGATCCACGTCCGGGCCGAGGGGCACGACCAGCGACGGGTTGATGGCGGCGTTGGTGTAGTAGCCCACGCGGATGTGCTCGAGGTTCACGGTTTCGCGGATGCCAGGCCACTGGTAGAGCTCGCGGAGGTAGGCGGCGAGGTTGGGGTAGTCCTCGATACGGCGGACGTTGCACTTGAAGGCCCCGTGGTAGGCGACGTCGAAACGCACGAGGGTCACGAACAGTCGCCAGTCGGCCTCGGTGAGGTGGCGCCCGGCGAGGTAGCGGTGGACGTCCAGGTGGCGCTCGATCCGCGCCAGGGTGTCGAACAGCGCGCGCACCGCCGTCTCGTGGCTTGCCTGGCTCCGCGCGAAGCCGGCCCGGTAGACGCCGTTGTTCACGCGCTCGTAGATGAGGGCGTTCCAGGCGTCGATCTCCCCGCGCAGGGGGACCGGATAGAGGTCCAGGCGGTTGCCGGTGAGGTGATCGAAGGCGGTGTTGAGCATGCGCAGGATGTCCGCGGATTCGTTGTTCACGATCCGGCCCGCCTGACGGTCCCAGAGCACCGGTACCGAGACCTTGCCTGTGTACCGCGGCTCCGTGGCGGTGTAGAGCTGGTGGTGACGGGTGACCGGTGCGATGGCCGGCCCCGCATCCTGGGGCTCGCTGTATGTCCAGCCGTCCTCGCCGAGCACCGCGTCCGCCACGGACACGGGGATCAGCGACTCCAGTCCCTTGAGGCGGCGGGCGATGAGCGTGCGTGACGCCCAGGGGCATAGATAGGCGACGAAGAGCTGGAACCGTCCCGCCTCGGCGGCGAGGGGGGTGTCGTCCGCGGGTGCGGGCGTGCCGTGCGGGGTGATCCAGCGGCGGAACCGCGTCGGCTCGCGCTCGAAGGCGCCGCCGTGGATCTCGCTCTCGGCGATGTCGCCGCGCACCCACTGTCCATCGACCAGTCCGGGCATGATGTCCTCCGTGTCCGTCGGGCCGCCCCGCGCGCGGGGCGTCGTTACCGGGTCACTCCGCCGCGAGGGCGTCGGTGCCGAAGAGGTAGGCCGACTGGCGGCTGGCGAGCACCTCGTCGGTGAACACCCGCCGCCCGGGATCGTCGCCGGCGGCGCCCGCCGCCACGTGCAGCGGCAGCAGGTGCTCCTCCCGCGGGTGGGCGGCACGGGCCGACGGTGCATCGTCCCAGTGTGCGAGCGCCGTCTCGCGGGCCGTCGCCGGGCCCGTCACCGCCGT
>NZ_WNXE01000019.1:22143-27113 GCF_010993615.1 Arhodomonas sp. KWT
ACGATCAGCACGCCCTCCCGCCGCAGCGGCGCCAGCGCCCGGCCGGCGGCCAGGTGCTCCGCCGGGTCCAGGCCGCGACGCAGGGAGAGCTGGACGATGGGCACGTCGGCATCCGGATGGATGAGCCGGAAGGGGATGAAGACCCCGTGATCCAGACCGCGCCGGGATTCCTCGGCGGTCTCCAGCCCGGCCGCCTCGAGGAGTGCGCGCACGCGGGCGGCGACGGCCGGCGCGCCCGCCACCGGGTAGGTGAGCTCGTAGGTGTGCGGGGGAAAGCCGCCGTAGTCGTAGAGCAACGGCGGGTCGGCCTGCCCGTTCACGGTGAACGCCGGTGCCTCCCAGTGTGCCGAGACGACCACCACCGCCTGGGGGCGCGGGCCGACGTGCCGGGGTACGGCGCGAAGCCAGTCGGCCATGCGGTGCCAGGTGTCGGCGGGGTCCCAGTCCATGAAGAAGCACGGGCCCGCCCCGTGGGGGATGAACAGTGTCGGTAGTGTCGGTGCGCTCATGGTTGTCACTCCGCAGTCTCAGGGGGGCGGGCCGGAGCGGGGACGGTGTCGGTCCGGGGGGCACGGGGGCTCCGGTTCGATTGCGCGTGCAGTGCGCTGGATTCGGGAGACAGCATGCCGTAGTTTCCATATTTTGGTAAGACGGCATTAATGGAACTTATGGTTGAAGAATCAGAAACCATTGGCGGGGCCGTCGAGGACCTGAGGGCGTTCTGCGCCGTTGCGGATCTCGGCACCGTCTCCGCCGCGGCGCAGCGGCTCGGCGAGACCAAGGGGGGTGTGAGCCGGCGGCTGTCGCGCCTGGAACGGCGCCTGGGCGTCGCGCTGCTGGCGCGTACGCCCCGCGCGGTGTCGCTCACCGAGGAGGGGCGGGTGTTCTTCGCGCGTACCCGGGAGGCCCTGGGACTGCTGGACGATGCCGCGGAGACGGCACGGGCCTCGCGTTCGGTACCGGACGGCCACCTGCGTGTCACCGCGCCGGTGGATCTGGGCATGGATGTGCTGCCGCCGCTGGTGACCGGGTTTCGCGCGGCCTATCCCCAGATCACCGTGGAGCTGGTGCTCACCGACACGGCGCTGGACCTCGCCGCCAACCGCATCGACCTCGCCCTGCGGGCGACCCCCGGGGCTTTGCCGGACTCCGGCTACCGGGCGTCCACCCTGCTGTCTTTCGCCATCGCGCTCTATGCCTCGCCCGCGTACCTGGACGCCCACGGGGTGCCGGACACGCCCGCCGCGCTTGCGGATCACGAGTGGGTGGTATCCCGGGAGCTCACGGGGGCGGCCAGGCTCACGCTCACCGACCGGCGCAACCGCCCGGTAACGGTGATTGTCCGGCCCGGGGTCCGCACGACGGACTACGCCAGTGTCCACCGCATCGCTGCTGCCGGGGGAGGGATCGCACCGCTGCCCGAGCCAGTCGCCCGGCGGTCGCTGGAGGAGGGGCACCTGGTCCGGGTGCTGCCCGAATGGCAGTGTGCCAGCGGCACGCTGTACGCGGTCAGCCTGCGCGGCAGCGAGGCGCCGGCGCGGGTGCGTGCCTTCCGGGCCTACCTGCGCCAGGCCCTGGCGCCTGCCCGGCCGAGGGACCACTGAACGGCATCCCTGTCTGTTGTCGACCCCGAAGCAGGAGTCGACGAATGGTAAAGATTTGGAGGATCTGGTCGATTACTTTACCAGCCTCCCACCCGCGAGGGGCTGTGCGCGGGCGGCCGGGGAGCAGGTTTGAAACAGACGGGGAAATGCATGTCCATCGCACGTAAGCTGGTGCTCGCCTTTGGTGGCACGATCATCGTCGCCGTCGTGGCGATGGTCTTCATCGCGGTCGAGGCCGCGCGTGACAATGCCGTCTCGGGCTTCACCGAAGGGAGCCTGCGTGAGATCCGCCAGGTCGACGGTGTGATAACCGGGTTTTTCGACCAGATTTCCCGGAATACGGCGTATATGGCCAGCCACCCGGCAGTACGCAGGGCGGATTCCGGGGTGACCTCCTATCTCGACACGTCCCGGGAGATGTCGATGACGCCGGAAGACAACGGGGACGTGGAGGCCGAGATATTCGGCGCATACGATCGTTTCGCTTCCGCCCATCCGGAGCTGGCCTACGTCTACATGGCGACCGAGGAAGGTGGTTACGTTCAGTGGCCGAAGGGTCGGATCGGGGCGGGGTACGATCCGCGTGAACGTCCCTGGTACGGCGCGGCAAAGGCGTCGCCGAATGAGACGGTCATGACCGACGCGTACTATTTCAGCACCGACGACGTTGCCATCGTGAGTTTTGAGCACACGATCCGCGACGGGCGGGGCGAGGTGATAGGCGTGCAGGGCATGGACGTGTCGCTGGAGACGCTGACCGAGCGCGTCGCGGATATCGAGTTCGGTGACGAAGGCTACCTGATGCTGGTCGAGGATACCGGCACCGTGCTGGTCGACCCCAGTAATCCCGATCACAACTTCCACAACCTCGGTGAGCTCGAAGGCGGTGATTACGCCCGGCTGGCGGAACGCGATGAAGGGTCCGTGGCCTTGCAGATCGGGGGCAAGGCGTACCAGGCCAGTATTTATACGTCGCCCGGGCTCGGCTGGAAGTTCATCGGCCTGATCCCGCGCTCGGAGATGATGGCGGCGGCCAACCGGGTGACCATTCAGATGGCGGCCGTCGGTGTTGCCGTGATTGTCGTCGCCATATTCGTGGCATTGCTGATCGCCCGTTATCTCACGCGCCCGATCGTCAGCGTTACCGAGAAAATGCGTGACATTGCGGAGGGTGAGGGGGATCTCACGCAGCGTCTTCCTGTGCATGGCAGGGACGAGATGACGGACCTCGCCGAGCAGTTCAATGCCTTCGTCGACAAGGTCCGGCGTGCCATCTCCGAGGTCAGCGGTACTACCCAGCAGCTTGCCTCGTCTGCCGAAGAGCTCAACCAGGTCGCTGCCCAGACCCAGGACGTGGTACGACAGCAGAGCAACGAAACGGACCAGATCGCCTCGGCGATCAACGAGATGACGGCGACCGTGCAGGAGATATCCCGCAACTCCGGCGAGGTCGAGACGTCTGCCTCCCAGGCGGACGAAAGGGCGCGTGACGGCAACCGCATCGTCGCCGAGAACCGGGATTCGATGGATACGCTCGCCACCGATATCCAGCGTACCAGCGAGGCGGTGGCGAAGGTCGAGGCCCGCAGCCAGGAGATCCGTACTGTGCTCGATGTCATCTACGAGGTGACCGAACAGACCAATCTCCTGGCGCTGAATGCTGCGATCGAGGCGGCCCGGGCGGGCGAGCAGGGGCGCGGCTTTGCGGTGGTCGCCGAGGAGGTGCGGGCGCTGGCCAAACGCAGCAACGAGTCCGCCGTGCAGATCCGCGAGATCATCGATGGCTTGACCACGGACACGGCGGCCGCCGTGGAGATCATGGACCGTTCCCGGGAACGCTCGGTGCGCAATCAGGAACGGGCAAACGAGGCGGGTGAAGCCCTGCGGGCCATCGAGGAGGCGGTCGCCGGGATCCACGGCCAGATCACCCAGGTCGCCACGGCGGCGGAGGAGCAGAGCCAGGTGGCCGAGGAGATCAACCGCAATATCGCCCAGATCGTCGAGGCCGCCGGAAGCAGCTCCGAAGGCATGGATCAGACGCGTACCGCCAGCGACGAACTCGCGCGACTCGGCGAGACGCTGCGCGAGGTCGTCGGGCGCTTCAGGGTCTGAGCACAGCCGGCCCTGCCGGGGTCCGGGTGGCCGTGCGCCACCGCCACGCTGTACGCGCTCCGTCGCCGCGGTGGCGGGCCACTGGGGCGCGGCCTGCCCGCCTCATGCCCCGGCCGAGGGCCGGCGTCAGCGGGCGGTGGCCCCGGGCCGGTGCACCCCGGCCGTGCGCGGCGCCCGCTCGGGGAACTCGGAGGTTGCCGCGCCGGCGCCCAGTACGGCCTCGGCCTGCTCGTAACGGGTCTCCCGGTAGCCCTTGACGTTGTCCAGCTGCATGAGCCGCCGGCGGCGCTCGTCCACGGCCAGGCGGGGCACGGCCTCCAGCAGTTCCTCCCGGATTTGCCGGGCGATGGCGTTCTCGCGCCGGTGCCACCGGGGCAGGACGCGGCGCAGCACGCGCAGGTGACGCATGGTGCGCAGCATCCAGTCCCGCGGGTTCAGATCGAATTCGATCCTGCGGCCGGCGACGTCGAAGCTCGGACGGTTGATGTGCCCCACCTCCACGCTGCGGCCGAGGTGGCCGTAGCGCCGGCGGGCGCGCTCGCGCTCCAGCGGCGAGACCAGCAGGTGCGAGACGAACACCTCGTCCTTGATGAAGTAGGTCCTGGCGAGGGCCCGCAGCGCGATACGCTGGTGTGCCGCGTCCGGGTACAGCCCGGGCAGTCGCGCGGCGTCGGCGAGGAAGTCGTCGAGGCGGGCACCGCGGTCGTAGACCAGCAGATCGTGGACATACTGGCCGAGGTGTTCGCGCTCGATCTCCGGCAGGCGTGCGGCGAGGCTGTCGGTCGCCCGCTCGAGGGCGTTCGCGAGCCGTCCGCTGCGCTCCCAGGGCGCGGTGCCGTCGCGCAGGCTCGCGTGAAGGGGGGCCAGCGGGTCCTCGTGTGCCGCCGTCTCGCCGAAGGTCCGGGCGATCGCCTCCGCACCCTCGACGACGAATCGCCGGCCCAGGGTGAACGCCCGCCAGTTCGCGTCGAACTCGCTTGCCGGCACCGCGCGGGCGAAGGCCTCGCGGAGGTTGTGCAGGGTGAACGGCATGCCCCCCTGCTGGTAGGCAACGCCCAGCAGCATGGCCGAGGCATAGACGTTGCGGCCGAGCAGGCGGTGGGTCAGTGCACGGGCGCCGGCGAGGTGGGCGCGCTCGCCGAGCGCCTCACGAAGCCGGCCGCGGATGTCGGCGGCGGTCGGCGCGGGCGCGTCCTCGCCGCGGTCGAGCATGACCGACAGCGGCAGCTGGAAGGTCTCGTCCACCACGGCGAT
>NZ_WNXE01000019.1:27212-40705 GCF_010993615.1 Arhodomonas sp. KWT
ACCGTGCGGGGCGAGGAAGCCGACGGCCTCGCTGCCGTCCAGGAGGTCCGGCGAGATGACCAGGTCCCCCGTCCCCATGGGGGTGATCGGGCCGGCGGCGCGGTCCTCGCGGTGGACCGTGAGATGGCCGGTGACCCGGCCGTTGCGCTGGGCCAGGCCCTTCTGGTCCATGAACCGGAAACCCAGCCCGTCGTGGCCGTTCATGTCCGTGGCCGCCTCGGCGAGCACGCGCGAGATGGTGGTCACGCCGGAACCGCCGACGCCGGTCACCACCACCCGCCAGTCGTTGCCGGCGATGACATCCTCGAAGGTCTTGCGCACCGCGGGTTCCGGCAGGGCGCTGTCCGTGTCGACCTCCGGGAGGGCCGAGTACTTCGTCGGGTGGTAGTCGATCACCCGCACCCGCTCGAAGCTCGGGCAGGCCATGATCTGCGTGCAGTAACCGTCCGAGACGCAGATCTGGGGGTCGATCGTCATCTTCGTGCCGTAGGCGTCCTCCGTCTGGGACAGCCCCGGACAGCCGGTGGCATCAATGCAGGCGCGGCAGTCCTCGCAGGCGGAGGTGTTGATCCGGAAGAACGTCTGCTCGGGCTTGGTCTCGCCGTCGGCGAAACGCTTGCGGTCGGCGGCCTTCAGGCGGGCGTGATAGGTGAGCGCACACTCCTTGGTGGAGATGATCACCTTGGTGCCCGGCCGGCGGACGGTCTCCGCGAGCACGTTGCGGTAGAAATAGCGGTCGCTGGGGTTGACCTCCAGCACCTCCGCCGGGCCCATGCCCCGGATGATCGTTTTAAGGTCCTGGCGCGGACGGGGCCGGCCCTCGACGGAGCGGCCCGTGCGCGGGTCCATCTGGTGGCCGGTCATCGCGGTGACGTCGTTGTCGAGCACGATGTAGGTGATGTCGTGGCCCATCTGCACGGAGCTGGAGATCGCCGTCATCCCCGTGTGGAAGAAGGTGGAGTCCCCCAGCAGGACCACCGAGGGGTTGTCGGCGAAGCTGTCCATGCCCGCGGCCAGCGCGCCGCCCTGACCCATGGCGCTGATGTCGTGCATCTCCCCGAAAGGCGGCAGAAAGGACAGCGAGTAGCAGCCCACGTCGCCGTGGGAGAGCAGTCGCACGCCCTCGCGCTCCAGGCTCCGGCGCAGCTCCTTCATCAATGACAGGGTCTCCCGGTGCGGGCAGCCGGGGCAGAACGTGGGCAGCCGCGGCGGCAGTGTGCCGGCGACCCGGGTGGTCCCGGCGGGCTCGAGCCGGCAGGCGTGCATGCCGAGCAGACCAGTCAGCTCGTTGAGCCTGTCGCGGATGATCTCGTAGGACAGGCCACCGTGGGCCGGAAAGCCCGGCACTCCGCGCTCACCGTCCGCGAACGTCTTGCCGTGCACGCGCACGGACACGCCGTGGTCGTGGCAGAACTCGATGAGCTCGGTCTCCAGGAAGCCGCGTTTCTCCTCGACCACGACCACGGTGTCCAGTCCCCGGAGCCAGGGCAGCAGCCGCGCCGGGGTGAGCGGCCAGGAGCTGGCGAGCTTGTAGAGCGAGACGTGCTCCAGGTGGCCGCCGTCCGCCATGACCTGGTGCAGGGTCTCGTACACCGAGCCGGCGCTGATGAAGCCGATGCGGGCGTCCGCCGCGCCGGTGACACGGTCCAGGTCCAGTGCCTCCAGGGCGGGGACCACGCGGGGGAATCGCTCCTCGGTCATGCGGACGTCGGCGCCGTGGGAGTGGGGCGGGACCATCACGCACTGGGCCGGGTCGAACGCCCGCGGGTCGAGGGCCGCGGCGGCGCCGGGGACCTCGGCCCAGTCCCCGGTCGCCACGCGTCCGCCGCCCTCTGCCATGAACGTGGTGAGCAGCACCCCGGCATACAGAGAGGTCCGCCGCGAGAGCGTGAGCGCGTGGCCGATCCAGTCCTTGAGCTCCTGCGGGGTGGCCGGCTCCAGGAAGGGCATGTGCAGATGCTTGTAGAGGTAGCGGGAGTCGACCGGGGCGGCCGTGGACATGGACCACGGGTCGTCGCCCACCACCACGACCACCCCCGGCCAGCGCGGCTCGCCGGTGACCGGGTCGGGCTCGGTGTCGCCGGGGCTGGCGAAGTTGCCCACCGACAGGGCGTCCGCGGCGACCTGCAGGCCCATGGACTTCATGGCCACCAGGGTGCTGCGGCCCGCCTGCTTGGCGCCGGCGGCCATGGCGGCGGCGTTGCCCTCGCTGTTGGCCAGGGTCACCCGGATGCCCCGCTCGGCCAGCGCGTCCCGGTGACCGTGGAGGACGGTGAAGAAGTCGGCCAGCGGCGAGCCGGGGTAGCCCGTGTACAGGGAGAAACCGGCCTCCAGCCCGCCCTGGATGACCAGCTCATTGCCGTTGAGGATGCGCCGGGACATGGCTGCCTCCGCGTGATCGCGCCAGTTCACCGGAAGTCTAGGCTGGGGTAGTGTGACCTTGCAGATGTAAAAAATGTGAATTGAACCATGACAGTTTCCGAATCCGACGGCTGTAATGGTCTTTTTGGCGGCAACTGCATGGTCCGGGAGGAGTGGCATGACGGAGGTCCTCTATCGCCAGCTCGCGGACGAGGTGGCTCGGCGCATCGACGAGGGCGTGTACCGCCCGGGCGAGCGCCTGCCCTCCATCCGCGGGCTCGCGGGGCAGCGTGGCGTCAGCATCGCCACGGTGCAGGCCGCCTATGAGCTGCTGGAATCGCGGCGCCTGGTGGAGTCGCGCCCGCAGTCGGGCTTCTACGTCCGTCATCCCGTCGCGGCCGCCACCGGCGAACCCCCCATGGGCGACGGGCCGGTGCTGCCCACCACCGTGTCCGTGCGCAACGAGGCCACTGCGGCGCTCCAGCGCTGTGAGGCCGACGGGGTGCTCAACCTGGGGGCGGCGCTGCCGGCGCCGGAGTTCCTGCCCCGCCGCCAGCTCCAGCGGATCCTCTCGCGGCTGGCGCGTCACCACATCGACGAGATCGTGATGGCGCGGTTCGCCCCCGGGCTCGACGCCCTGCGCCAGGAGGTGGTGAAACGGCTGGCCGACGCCGGCTGTCACGTCTCGCCGCGGGAGGTGGTGATCACCAACGGCTGCCAGGAGGCGCTCAATCTCTGTCTTCGCACCGTGGCCCGTCCGGGGGACACCATCGCCATCGAGGGGCCGGCCTACGTGGGCCTGCTACAGGCGATCGAGTCCCTGGGGATGAAGGCACTGGAGATTCCCACCGACCCCCGTGACGGCGTCAGCCTGGAGGCGCTGGCCCTCGCCCTGGAGCAGTGGGACGTGCGCGCCTGTGCCTTCGTGACCACCAACAGCAACCCGGTAGGGGCGTCGATGCCCGACGAGGCCAAGCAGCGGCTGGTGGCGATGCTCGCCGCACGCGGCATCCCCCTGGTGGAGGACGACGAGTTCGGCGACCTCAACTACAACCGTACCCGGCCGCGGGCGGCGAAGGCCTTCGACGAGCATGGCCTGGTGCTGTACTGCTCCTCGGCGTCGAAGTCCATCGGTTCCGGGCTGCGGGTGGGCTGGTGTGCGCCGGGGCGGTTCGAGAACGACGTCGAGTTCCTCAAGTCGTTCAGCAGCGTGAGCAGCCCCCCAATCTGCCAGATGGCGGTGGCCGAGTTCATGGCGAGCGGCGGCTACGAGCGCCACATCCGCCGGCTGCAGAGCGCCTACGCCGAGCAGGTGCAGCGCTTCATCGCGGCCATCAGCCGTGCCCTCCCCCGGGGCACGACGGTGACCCGCCCGCGCGGCGGCTACGTGCTGTGGGTCGGATTGCCGGGCGGGGTGGACGCGGCGGTGTTTCACGAACGGGCGCTGGCCGAGGGGATCGGCGTGATGCCCGGTCACCTGTTCTCCGCCGCCGGCGGGTTTCGCCAGTTCATTCGGCTCAACGCCGCCGTGCCCTGGGACGAGGCGGTGGAGACGGCGATCGCGGCCCTAGGACGCCTGGCGGTGGAAACCGCCGGCACACTGCGATCCTGAGGCTTTGACACCGGGCGGCAAGACTGTAGAATACCGCCCTGCATCGAGACAGGCGCGTAGCTCAGCTGGTTAGAGCACCACCTTGACATGGTGGGGGTCGGTGGTTCGAGTCCACTCGCGCCTACCAGCATTCCGGAAGCATCGCCATTCGGCGATGCTTTCTTTGTTTATGCCGGCACCCCTGATCCGCCGGGAAATGCATGTGGCCCCTCGTATAGGTCACCACTGTGGAGCGAACGCATGCCCGTAATCACCCTCCCCGATGGCAGTGAGCGCCGTTACGACCGGCCGGTGAGCGTCATGGACGTGGCGCGGGACATCGGCCCGGGACTGGCGAAGTCGACCCTCGCCGGGCGCGTCGACGGCGAGCTCCGCGACGCCTGCGACCTCATCGAGGCGGACGCGTCGCTGGAGATCGTCACTCCGAAGGACGAGGCCGGCCTGGAGATCATCCGCCATTCCTGCGCGCACATGCTCGGGCAGGCGGTCAAGCAGCTCTATCCCGAGGCGCAGATGGCCATCGGCCCGGTCATCGAGGACGGCTTCTACTACGACGTCCACTACGAGCCGGGCTTCACGCCGGAGGACGTCGAGGCCATCGAGCAGCGCATGGCCGAGCTCATCGACCAGGAGTACGACGTCGTCAAGCGCGTCACCCCGCGGGACGAGGTGCTGCGCATCTTCCGCGAGCGCGGCGAGTCCTACAAGGTCGCCCTGGTGGAGGACATGCCGGACGTCGAGTCCATGGCGCTGTACTACCACCAGGAGTACATCGACATGTGCATCGGTCCGCACGTGCCGAATACGCGCTTCTGCAAGGCGTTCAAGCTCACCAAGCTGGCCGGGGCGTACTGGCGCGGCGACGCCGACAACGAGATGCTCAACCGCGTCTACGGCACGGCCTGGGCCGAGCGCAAGGCGCTCAAGCGCTACCTGACCTTCCTCGAGGAGGCCAAGAAGCGCGACCACCGGCGCATCGCGCGCAACCAGGGGCTGTTCCACCTCCAGGAGGAGGCCCCTGGAATGGTGTTCTGGCACCCCAACGGCTGGCGCGTCTACCAGGTCCTGCAGGACTATCTGCGCCGCCGCCTGGACGCCCACGGCTACCAGGAGATCCGCACGCCCCAGCTGCTTGACCGCAGCCTCTGGGAGCGTTCCGGGCACTGGGAGAAGTTCCGCGACGACATGTTCACCACGGAGTCCGAGAGCCGGGACTACGCGGTCAAGCCGATGAACTGCCCGGCCCACATCCAGGTCTACAACCAGGGGCTGAAGAGCTACCGGGACCTGCCGCTGCGCCTCTCGGAGTTCGGCTCCTGCCACCGCAACGAGCCCTCGGGTACGCTCCACGGACTCATGCGGGTGCGTAACTTCACCCAGGACGACGCGCACATCTTCTGTACCGAGGGCCAGATCCAGGACGAGGTCTCGGCGTTCCTCGACCTCGCCTTCGAGGTCTACCGCGACTTCGGCTTCGACGACGTGGCGGTGGCGCTGTCCACCCGCCCGGAGCAGCGTGTGGGCTCGGACGAGGCCTGGGACAAGGCGGAAAAGGCCCTGGCCGACGCCCTGGATGCCAAGGGCTACGACTGGACCGTCAACCCGGGCGAAGGGGCGTTCTACGGCCCCAAGATCGAGCTGTCCATGCGCGACTGCCTCAACCGCGTCTGGCAGTGCGGCACCATGCAGGTGGACTTCTCCATGCCCGGGCGTCTCGGTGCGGACTATGTCGGCGAGGACGGCTCCCGCCACGTGCCGGTGATGCTCCATCGCGCGATCTTCGGCTCCTTCGAGCGCTTCATCGGCGTGCTCACCGAGCATTACGGCGGTGACTGGCCGGTGTGGCTCGCTCCCTCCCAGGCGGTGGTGCTCAATATCACCGACCGCCAGGCCGCCTACGCCCGCGAAGTCGAGAAACAGCTGATCGGCCGGGGGTTTCGCGCCGGCGTCGACTTGAGGAACGAGAAGATCGGCTTTAAAATTCGCGAGCACACGATTCATCGTGTGCCCTACCTGTTGGTAGTGGGCGATAAAGAAGTGGAATCCAGCACCGTTGCCGTGCGCACCCGCGAGGGCAAGGACCTAGGCGGGATGTCGCTCGATGCGTTCATCGAGCGCCTCGAAATGGAGCGTGCGCGGCTCGGTCGAACGGCTTCGGAGGGTTGAAGCATCGCTATCCGTAGAAAACCGGGGGCCCGTCGGCAGCAGCCGAGTGCGGGCGACAATCGCAGGGTCAATCGTGATATCCGTGTCCCCAATGTCCGCCTGATCGACGAGAACGGCGAGCAGGTCGGGGTCATGGACACCCGGGACGCCCTTGCCAGGGCAGAGGAAGCGGAGCTGGACCTGGTCGAGCTCGACGCCAATGCCGATCCGCCCGTCTGCCGGATCATGGATCATGGCAAGTGGAAGTTCGAACAGCAGAAAAAACAGCAGGCTGCGCGCAAGAAGCAAAAGCAGATCCAGGTCAAGGAGGTCAAGTTCCGCCCGGGTACCGACCAGGGGGACTATGACGTCAAGCTGCGCAACGTGCGCCGGTTCCTCGAAGAGGGGGACAAGGTGAAGATCACGCTGCGTTTCCGGGGCCGGGAGATGGCCCACCAGGAACTGGGCCTGCAGCTGCTCCAGCGTGTCGAGCAGGACCTCGAGGAAGAGGCCACCGTCGATCAGCGGCCCAAGATGGAAGGGCGGCTGATGGTGATGATGCTCTCGCCGCGCAAGGGCAAGTAGCCCCGTAACGCCGGCGGGCGAGCACCGAGAATCCCTGGCGGTTCCGCCAGGGGTTTTTGTTTGAGAAAGCGGAGATCAGGCAATGCCGAAGATCAAGACCAACCGCGGCGCCGCGAAGCGCTTCCGGAAGACCGGTTCGGGCCGTTTCAAGCGCGCCCAGGCCTTCCACAACCATATCCTGACCAAGAAGGATATGAAGCGTAAGCGCGGCCTGCGTGCGCCGGCCCTCGTGGCGGAACAGGATACCGCCATGATCCGTCGCATGCTGCCGTACTCGTAAACCAGAGGGAATCATTCGGGAGACAACACGATGGCGAGAGTAAAGCGCGGTGTCACTGCCCGCCGCCGCCACAAGAAGGTCCTTACCAAGGCCAAGGGCTATTACGGTGCCCGGCGCAAGACCTTCAAAGTGGCCAATCAGGCCGTCACCAAGGCTGGACAATACGCCTATCGGGACCGTCGCCAGCGCAAGCGCGAGTTCCGCTCGCTGTGGATCCAGCGCATCAACGCCGCGGCGCGGGCTCACGGTCTGTCCTACAGCCGCCTGATCGACGGCCTGCGCAAGGCCGAGGTCGAGGTGGACCGCAAGATGCTCGCGGACATCGCGGTGCATGATCCGGCGGGCTTCGGTCAGCTCGCCGAGAAGGCGAAGGCAAGCCTCGCCTGAAGCGCGGGAAACGGGCGTACCCCCGCGGGTACGCCCGCCGTATGGAAAGGGAAGGGGCCGTAGCGACCTTCCCTTTTTTTATCGCCGGACGGGACGGACCATGAGCAATCAGGATCTCGACGCCCTCGTCGCCGCCGCCGAGCAGGCCATCGACGCCGCCGGCGACCTCGCCGAGCTCGATGCCGTACGTGTCGACTACCTCGGCAAGAAGGGCCGGCTGACCGCCGAGCTCAAGCAGCTCGGACGCCTCCCCGCGGAGGAGCGGCCGGCCGCAGGACAGGCCATCAATGCCGCGAAGCAGCGCCTCGCCGAGCGCCTGGAGGGCCGGCGGGAGGCCCTGGAACGGGCCTCGCTGGCGCGCTCGCTGGAGGCGGAGCGCGTCGACGTGACGCTGCCCGGCCGGGGTACGGCCCCGGGCGGCCTGCACCCGATCACCCGGACGCTGGAGCGGATCGAGGATCTGTTCGCCGCCGTGGGCTTCAGCATCGCCGAGGGCCCGGAGGTCGAGGACGACTACCACAACTTCGAGGCCCTCAATATCCCCGCGCATCACCCCGCCCGGGCGATGCATGACACCTTCTATTTCGACGCCCGGCATCTGCTGCGCACCCACACCTCGCCGGTACAGATCCGGGTCATGGAGAACGACGGCGCACCCGTGCGGGTCATTGCCCCGGGGCGGGTCTACCGCTGCGATTCGGATTTGACCCATACGCCGATGTTCCACCAGGTGGAGGGCCTGCTGGTCGACGAGGGCATCACCTTCGGTGATCTCAAGGCGGTGCTCGACGATTTCGTCAAGCGCTTCTTCGAGCAGGACCTGGCGGTGCGCTTCCGCCCCTCGTATTTCCCGTTCACCGAGCCCTCGGCGGAGGTGGATGTGGAGTGCATGTTCTGCTCGGGCGACGGCTGCCGGGTCTGCGGCGGCAGCGGCTGGCTGGAGATCCTCGGTTGCGGGATGGTCCATCCGGCGGTGTTCGAGCACGTGGGCGTCGATCCGGAGCGCTACAGCGGCTATGCCTTCGGCATGGGCGCCGAGCGGCTGGCCATGCTGCGCTACGGCGTCAACGACCTGCGCATCTTCTTCGAGAACGATCTGCGCTTCCTGCGCCAGTTCCGCTAGGCGGCGGGCACTCGATCAACACACCAGGGGCATCGCATGAGGATCAGTGAGCAGTGGCTGCGCGAGTGGGTAACACTCCCCGAGACCACGGCCGAATTGGGGCACCGCCTGACCATGGCCGGCCTGGAGGTGGACGCTGTCGAGCCGGCGGCTCCGCCGTTCACCGGGCTGGTCGTCGGTGAGGTCGTCGCCTGCGAGCCGCACCCCGATGCCGACCGGCTCAGCGTATGCACCGTTGCCGACGGCGAGGACGAGCAGACGGTGGTCTGCGGCGCACCCAACGTCCGTGTCGGCCTGAAGGCGCCGTTCGCACGAATCGGCGCTGTGCTGCCCGGCGACTTCCGCATCCGGCGTACCAAGCTCAGGGGCGTGGCATCCCACGGCATGCTCTGCTCGGCCCGCGAGCTCGGCCTCTCCGAGGACGCGGCCGGCCTGATGGAGTTGCCCGGCTCGGCGCCGACAGGTGCCGACCTGCGCGAGTATCTCGGCCTCGACGACACCGTCATCGAGGTCGACCTCACACCGAACCGCAGCGACTGCCTCGGCATGGCCGGTGTCGCCCGTGAAGTGGGCGTGATCGGCCGTTGCGAGGTTACCGACCCGGCCGCCGGCACCGTCAGTCCCGCGCTGACCGATTCCTTCCCCGTGCGGCTGGACGCCCCCGCCGCCTGCCCGCGTTATCTCGGGCGGATCGTGCGCGGCGTGGACACGGCCGCGGAGACGCCGGTATGGATGCGCGAGCGCCTGCGCCGTGCCGGTGTGCGCCCGCTGTCCGTGGCCGTGGACGTCACCAACTACGTCATGCTCGAGCTCGGACAGCCGATGCACGCCTTCGATCTGGCGACGCTCAGGGGCGGCATTCATGTGCGCATGGCGGCGTCCGGCGAGCGCCTGGCGCTGCTCAACGGTGACACCGTCACCCTAGACCCGGAGACGCTGGTCATCGCCGACGACGAGCGCGCGGTGGCCATGGCGGGGATCATGGGCGGGGCCGACACCGCCGTCGGCGAGGGCACCCGGGACGTGTTCCTGGAGGCCGCATTCTTCGCCCCCGACGCGATCGCAGGACGGGCCCGTGCCCACGGTCTGCACACCGATTCCTCGCACCGGTTCGAGCGTGGTGTCGACCCGGCGCTGCCGGCCCGGGCCATGGAGCGCGCGACGGCGCTGCTCACCGCCATCGCCGGCGGCGAGGCGGGGCCCGCGGGCGAGGCGGTGGACGAGGGGGCGCTGCCGGTACGGCCGCCGGTCCGCCTGCGTCCGGGCCGGGTCAACCGGCTGCTGGGCACGGATACGCCGGAGGCCGAGATGCGCGACATCCTCGAGCGTCTCGGGATGGCAGTGGCCGGTGAGGCGCACGAGTGGTCCGTCACCCCGCCGACCTGGCGCTTCGACATCGCCAGAGAGGAGGACCTGGTCGAGGAGATCGCGCGTATCCGCGGCTATGACAGCATCCCGGTCAAGCGCACGCCGGCCCCGCTGGCGATGAGCCCGCAGCCGGAGACGCGGCTCGGTCTGCGGCGCCTGCGCCGGGCACTGGTGGACCGGGACTACCAGGAGGCGATCACCTACAGCTTCGTCGCCCGGGAGCTCGACGAGTCCCTGGACCCGGACTCCGAGGCGCTGGCGCTCGCCAACCCCCTGTCCGAGGAGCTGGCGGTGATGCGCACGAGCCTCTGGCCCGGGCTGGTACGCGCGGCCGTGTATAACCAGAACCGGCAGAGCCCGCGGGTGCGGCTGTTCGAGTCCGGCCTGCGTTTCCGCGGCAGCGACGGCGCGACCCTGGAGCAGACGCCGGTGCTCGCCGGCATCGCCACGGGCAACGCCGCCGGCGAGCACTGGGATGGCGGGTCCCGGCCCCTGGACTTCTTCGACATCAAGGGCGACGTCGAGGCCCTGATGGCGCTTACGGGGGTGCCGGACTCCTTCACCTTCGAGCCGGCCGAGCACCCGGCGCTGCACCCGGGGCAGAGTGCTCGTGTGCTGCGTGACGGCCGGCCGGCGGGTTGGATCGGCGCGATACATCCGGACCTCGAAGGGCGCCTGGAGCTCGCCGGTCGTAGCTACGTCTTCGAGATCGAGCTCGCCGCGCTGGATGCAGCTCGGGTACCGGCCTTCGAGCCGCTGTCGCGCTATCCCTCCATCCGCCGCGACCTCGCCGTCGTGGTCGACGACGATGTCGCCGCGGGCACACTGCGGCGGCTGATCGCCGAGAGCGCCGGCGAGTGGCTGCGCGATCTCGCCGTCTTCGACGTCTACCGCGGCCGGGGTGTCCCCGAGGGGCGCAAGAGCCTGGCTATCGGCTTGATTTTGCAGGATTCCGGGCGCACGCTAACCGATGCTGACGTGGAGGGCTGCATCGCGGGCGTGATCGAACGGCTGCGTACCGAACTCAACGCATCGCTTAGGGAGTGAATCGACGATGGCACTGACCAAGGCCGACATGGCCGAGCGCCTGTTCGAGGAGGTGGGACTGAACAAGCGCGAGGCGAAGGAGCTCGTGGAGAGCTTCTTCGAGGAGATCCGCTCCGCCCTGGAGCGCGGCGTGCCGGTCAAGCTCTCCGGATTCGGCAATTTTGATCTGCGGGACAAGAACCAGCGGCCGGGGCGCAACCCCAAGACGGGCGAGGAGATCCCGATCTCCGCGCGTCGCGTGGTGACCTTCCGGCCGGGACAGAAACTGAAGTCGCGGGTCGAGGCCTATGCTGGACACGACAAGCAATGACGAGCTGCCGCCGATCCCGGCGAAGCGTTACTTCGCCATCGGTGAGGTGAGCGAGCTCTGCGCGGTCAAGCCGCACGTGCTGCGCTACTGGGAGCAGGAGTTCCCCCAGCTCAAGCCGGTCAAGCGCCGGGGGAACCGCCGCTACTACCAGCGCCAGGACGTGATGCTGATCCGCCAGATCCGCACGCTGCTCTACCAGGAGGGGTTCACCATCGGCGGCGCCCGGCAGAAGCTTGCCGGCGACGACGCCCGCCAGGACCTCAACCAGGGGCAGCAGGTGATCCGCCAGATCCGCTCGGAGCTGGAGGACGTGCTCTCCGCGCTGCGGCGCTGAGCGCCGCAGCGCCTTTCACTGAACGCGGTGATGGGGTATCATCTCGCGCGTATTCGGGGTGTAGCGCAGCCTGGTAGCGCACCTGCATGGGGTGCAGGTGGTCGGAGGTTCGAATCCTCTCACCCCGACCAAAAAACACGAGGCGGGCCAATGGGTTGCGAGAGCTTCCCGGCCCGCCTTTTTCGTGTTCTCAAACTGTTCTCAAAACGTGCTGCGGGATCATGCCGGGCGGGGCGGGGACCCTCGGGTGGCCGTTTCACTCCGCGAGCTTACCCCCAGAACATCGGTGCCGCGCTCACCCGGTTCCGGCCGGCGGCCTTGGCGTCGTACATGGCGCGGTCGGCGGCATTGCACAGGGTTTCCGCACTGCGTCCGTGGTGCGGGTATATTGCCACGCCGATGCTGATCGTCACGGTCTCCGGCACGGGCAGCGGGAATGCGGTATCGGCGACGAGCCGTCGCAGCCGTTCTGCCGTCTCCACTGCCTCCGCCAGCTCCACCTCCGGCAGCAGGATCACCAGTTCCTCGCCGCCGAATCGGGTGACGCTGTCCACCGTGCGCACGTTGGCCTCAAGCACGTGGCTGAGCGTGCGCAGGACGTCGTCGCCGACCAGGTGGCCGAAGCGGTCGTTGACCGTCTTGAAGTGGTCGATGTCCACCCAGAGCACCGCGAGGGTATGGTCGAAGCGGTCCGCCCGGGAGATCTCGGTATCGAGACGATGCTCCAGCTCGCGGCGGTTGGGCAGGCCGGTGAGCGGGTCCTTCGCCGCCTGGCGGGCGAGCTCCTGCTCCATGCGCTTGCGCTGGGTGATGTCCATGATGATGCCTTCCAGAACGGTCTCGCCGTCGAGGCTCACCTCCTGGCCCTGTTCCCATACCCACAGCTCCGTGCCGTCACGCCGGCACAGGCGGTATTCCACGGCGAACTGGCGCTGGTTGGCGACCGCAGTGCTTACCTCCTCGTCGACGGTGGCGCGGTCGTCGGAGTGGATGAGGTCGACGAAGGCCACATCGCGGTTGTCGATCAGCGCCTCCGGGGGATAGCCGGTAAGCGTGAGACAGTGGCTGGAGGCGAATTTCATCGTCCAGTAGCCGTCGTTGAGGCATCGGTACGCCATGCCCGGCAGGTTGCTGAGGAGCGTGGCCAGCTGGCGCTCACGGGCCCTGAGCGCGGTTTCGGCACGGCGACGCTCGGTGACGTCCTGGCCGATGGCGATGGAGCCCATGAGTTGGCCACTCTCGTCGAAGAAGCGCCGGGCGTCCCAGGAGATCACCTTCTCGTCGCCGTCGCGGCAGCGAATCGTGGTCTCGAAGCCCGATAGCTCGGTGCCGCGCTCGTGCATCCCGCGTACCGCCTCGATGACCCGGGTGCGGTAATCCGGATCCGGGTAGAGATTGGCCCAGATGCGGTCGCTATGGAGGACGGACTCGCGGTCGTAGCCGCTGATCGACTCCGCAGCCTGGTTCCAGACCTGTATCTGTCCGTCCGGGTCGATGACATTCAGCCAGATGCTGGCGTTGTCGATGATGCTGCGGCGGAACTGGTTGAGCTCGTCCAGCTCGGAACGCTGTCTCTCCAGGCGCTGGACGAGGTCGTCGGCCTTGTGGAGCTGGCGGTAGACGAGGAGCCAGAGTGCCGCGGCGGTGACGAGCACGAAGGCGGTGCCCTTGATCGTCTGCAGCCAGGAGAGGGCGTCGGGATCACGGAACCACAGCTCGAGGAGGCTATCCGAGAGGGTGATCCAGGCGGTTGCGGCCACGGCATACAGCAGGGCGAGTCTCGCGGCCTGGCGTAGCGGTGGCCCGGAACGGTATGGCCGCTGCATGGCGCCTCTTCGACCTCCCCGAGGGATGTTGCCCGGCGTGCATCCGTTGGGATGCGGTGACCGACTGCTCACGCGTGTTGTGCGGTTGCTCACAATCCTCACGATAATCGAGTTG
>NZ_WNXE01000001.1:0-5189 GCF_010993615.1 Arhodomonas sp. KWT
GCCGGCGTAGCTCAGCTGGTAGAGCAACGCATTCGTAATGCGTAGGTCCGCGGTTCGAGTCCGTGCGCCGGCACCATAATTTTCCGCTGACCGGGTCCTCCGGTTGGCATCGGTTCCCGCGAGTTCGTCGCCGGCCTGTTTCCATCACAGGCCGGCGGTATGCACGCCGCTCAAGTTCCCGGGTGAACCTGCCGCTAAAGAACGGTAAGGGTTTCACGGACGGAAGAGGGGCGATCGTGTTCAGACTGCTGACGTCGAGCATCCGCAACAAGCTGCTGCTCAATACCGGCCTGGGTACCGGGCTGACCCTGGGCGCTGCGCTGTTTGCCATGGCCGTGGCCTGGCAGGGCCTGCAGACCTATCGCGGGCTGCTCGACAGCTCCCTGGTCACCCAGGCCGATATCAGCTCTCTGAATCAGGATCTGGACCGTCAGCTTCTTGCCTGGAAGGACATCATGCTTCTCGGTGCCGACCCTGCGCGTGAGAAGGCGGAGGCCCGGTTCCGCAAGCAGGGTGACTCCATCGAGGAGGACAGCAAGGCGCTGATCTCCCGTCTCGACGGCATGCCAGAAGTGCGGGCCTTGCTGAAACGCTTCCGTTCCGAGTACGCGGAGATGCGCAGCGGCTACGATGAGGCGCTGCAGGTCTTCGTCGACTCCGGGTATATGCGTCTGACGGCGCGTGCGATGGTGGACGGGTTGGCCGAGCAACCGCGGCAGACCCTGGTCCAGGTCCAGGACCGGGTGGACGAGCGGCTGCAGGGCATGGCCCAGGAGACCGCGGCGTCGACGATGCGCAACTTCATGATCACGCTCGTCCTGATCGCGATCGCGGTGCTGGTCGCGTTTGCGGTCTTCCTGTTTCTCCTGCGCCGCAGTATCACGCGCCCCGCCGGCGAGCTGGTGGAAGGGCTCCAGGCGATGGCGGCCGGGGATTTCACCCGGCCGGTGGAGCGTCATACCCAGGATGAGCTCGGGCGGGTCGCCGAGGCCGCGGAACGCCTGCGCACCGATGTCGGCGAGCTGGTTGGAGAGGTCCGCGGGGCGGTCGCCCGGCTGGGCGAGTCCGCCGAGCAGACGGCGGCACTGGCGGAGCATAATCGCACCGCGATCACGACCCAGCGCGAGGAGACCAGCCAGGTCGCCACCGCCATGAACGAGATGAACGCCACCGTGCAGGAAGTGGCCCGGAATGCGGGCGAGGCGGCCGAGTCCGCGGCGTCTGCGTCACGGGATTCCGAGAACGGGCGTGGCGTGGTGGAGACCACGGTATCCCGCATGGATCAGCTGGCCGAGCGTATCGACGAGGCGGGTACGGCGGTGGAGCAGCTCGACCAGCACAGCACGGCCATCGGCTCGGTGCTGGATGTCATCCGCGATATCGCCGAGCAGACCAATCTGCTGGCCCTCAACGCCGCCATCGAGGCGGCCCGGGCCGGCGAGCAGGGCCGTGGTTTCGCCGTGGTCGCCGAGGAAGTGCGGGCGCTGGCGCGTCGCACCGCGGAGTCCACGGATCAGATCCAGCGCACGATCGAGGAGCTGCAGTCGGGTAGCCGGCGGAGCGTGGAGCTGATGGGGGAGAGCCGCGGTGCCGCGGGCGAGGTCGTGGAGCAGGCCCGCGAGGCCGGGGCGGCGTTGCAGCGGATCGCCGAGGGTGTGCAGCGCATCAACGAGATGAACGACCAGATCGCCAGTGCCGCTGAAGAGCAGAGCGCGACCACCGATGAGATGAACCGCAGTATCTCCAATATCGCCCAGGTGGCCGACGACAGTGCCGAGACCGCCGGCGAGACGACCCGCGCCAGCGAGTCGCTCCAGCGCCTGGCCGACGAGCTGGATGAGCTCGTCCGCCGTTTCCGGATCAGTGCTGCTCGATGACCAGTACCCGGCCCTCGTGCCGGAGGTTTACCCGCCCGAGAAACGACATCCCCAGTAGCGGCGTGCTCGGCGCGCCGCCGGGGAGCACCATCCCGTCGACCCCCTGGACCACCACCTCGCCGAGGCGTACCCGATCGAAGGTGACCCGCCAGCCGGTGGTGGCGCCGGAAGCGGTATTGACCCGTATGCGGGTCCCGCTTTCCTGGTAATCCAGCCCCATGCCGTCCGCCATGGCCGCGTTGATCGCTACCATATCGGCACCGGTGTCCACCAGGAAGCGCACGGGGCGGCCATTGATGCGGCCGTTGCTCATGTAGCGCCCGCGGGTGTCCGGTGACAGCCGCATCTGGCGGGGGGTGGTGGCGGCGTATGTGCCGCCGGCACGGCTGGTGAGGCTCAGTCGACGGCGCTGGCCGTCGATACTGATGACCGCGGCCTTGGGGGTGGCGTCGATGAGGCGCACACCGCGGGGACCGGTCGTGCCCTCGGAGAGCACGACCCGGGTGCCGTCGATCTCCAGCAATGCCTTGCCGGGGAACAGGGCGCGGACCTGCACGTCCGGAGGGGCGGCTGCGGCGACGGTGCATGCCATGACGGCGGTGGCCGCCGCAGTGCGCAGCCATACCCGGAGGGTGAGCCGCGCATGCCGTGCCCGGCGGCGTCCGGATTGGATGGGTACGTGATTCAACACCGGCGACTCCCTGTGGTGATGAGGTGTGCGTGGCGCTCCAGCCGGGGTTCAGCATACTAAGCCGGCTATTGCGATTGCCACCTCCAGAATCGTGCCGATGCCCGACCCGGCTGCGAATCCCAGCCTCTGGCCGTCCGCCCGGTGTCGGCAGCCTCCGAGTAGCCGACCTACGGGATGCGTCGCGCGCCTTCGGCGCATGCCCTGTGCGATTGCCCGGCGGAAGAAACCGCCCCGGCAGGGGAAGCCCGGCCGGGGCGGTGACGGGTCGTGAGGTGTGTCGGCGGGTTACTCGCCGCGGAAGCGCCCCACGAGCTCGCGGAGGCGGTTGCTCATGGCCGCGAGCTCTTCGCCCGCGCTCTTGAGCTGATCCATGGCGTTGACCGATTCCTCGACCACCGAGCCGACCTGCGAGACGCTCTGGTTGATGCTCTCGCTGGTGGCGGTCTGCTCCTCGGCGGCGCCGGCGATCTGCGTGTTCATCTCGGTCATCTGGTTGATGCCCTTGCTGATGCTGCTGAACGAGTCGCCGGCCTCGGCGGCCTTGTCCACGGTCTCCTGGGCGCGGCTGCGGCTGCTGTCCATGGCGGTGGCCGCGTCCTCCGCGCCGTTCTGCACCCGCTCGATGATCGACTGGATCTCGCCGGTGGATTCCTGGGTGCGCTGGGCGAGGGTGCGGACCTCCTCGGCGACCACCGCGAAGCCGCGACCCTGCTCGCCGGCGCGGGCCGCCTCGATGGCGGCGTTGAGCGCGAGCAGGTTGGTCTGCTCCGCCACCTCGCGGATGACGTCGAGCACCGTGGAGATGTTGCCCGCCTCGTCGCGCAGGGTCATTACCTTCTGCGCCGCGGACTCCACTTCCGAGGCGAGCCCGTCAATGGCCTCCACCGTATCCTGCACGACCTTGCGGCCACGCTCGCCCTCGTCGGAGACGGATTCCGCGCTCTTCGCCGCCTCGGCGGTGTTGCGCGCGATCTCCTGCGCCGTGGCCGCCATCTCGTTCATCGCGGTGGCGACCTGATCGATCTCCGAGCGCTGGCGCTGGACACCCTCATCGGTGCTCTGGGTGACCGCCGTGAGCTCCTCGGAGGCGCTCGCCAGGCTTGTGGTTTCCTGCTTGATACCGCGCACGACGCCCTGTAGCGCGCCGAGGAAACCGTTCACCGCGGCGATGAACTCCCCGACCTCGTCGTTCTTGCCGGCGTCCAGGCGGCGGGAGAGGTCCGCGTCGCCGTTTTCCATGCTGGTGAGCAGCCCGGTGATCTGCTCCTGGCCGCGCTTGATCGGGCGCACGATGCCGCGGGTGATCAGCAGCGCGAGCAGCAACCCGCCGATAACGGCCGCAGCCAGTACGCCGGAGGTCACCAGGGAGGCCTGCTGGGCACGGCCCTGGGCGCCTTTCGCCACGTCGGCCAGATCGTCGAACGTGCTGTCCTGCAGCGCGCGGGCGGCCTTCGCCATGGACTTGCCGAGCGGATCAAGGGTGTCGTCCCTGGCGGTCCCGATGGCATTCAGACGGGAGGCGAGCCCCTTGGCGGTCTCGTGATATTCCGTCAGGCCGTCACGGGCCTGCTTCACGAGCTCCTCCTGGTGGTCGCCGAGCACGTAGGTGGACAGGCGCTCGATGCCCTTCGCCGTTTCCTCGGCGAGCTGGTTCGTTTCCTTCTTCAGGGCCGGGTCCTGGTTGTTCACGTACTGCCGGGTGGTGGCCCGGAGCTGGTTGAACAGTCCGAGGGTGGACTGGGCCTGGTAAGCGAGGAGATAGTCGTTGGAACCGGTGCCCGCCTCCGCCAGCTCCTGGAGCGGGGCATTGATGCCGGAAGCGGTATCGCCGAGCTTGGTGGCGATCTCGTTGATGCCCGTCGCCGCCTGCTCGATCTTCGTCTCGAAGACCTTCTCGTAGCGCCCGTGCTGCTCGGCGAGCTGGTCGACGAGGTCCTGGCGCTCGGTGTTCTCGATCAGGCCCTGGGCGCGTTTGACCGCCGCGTCGAACTCCTCGCCGAACTGGGAGAACTCCTTCGCCATCTGCGGATCGCGGGAGGTGATGTAGGCATCCAGGCGCAGGCGCTGGCGGTACAGGGAGCTCAGCATGTCCGTGGCGACGGCGGTGTTCGGCACGAGCGTCTCGGTGACATCCGTCATCTGGGAGTCGACGCTGCGGAAACCGTTGACCGCTACCACGCCGACGATCACGAACAGCGCCAGTATCAGCGCCGGTGCCGCCATTACCTTGGCCGTAAGGCCCATCCTGCGGTTGCGCAGGCCCTTGCGCGTTGCGCCCCTCTCGGTGGCTTCACTGCGTTTTGACTGCTTCATTGTTGCCCCGCCGTTCCGTGAAACATAGCCTTCCCCGTTCGTATCGGCACGGCCGCGGGCGACTTGACCGGCGTACCGGAGCCGGTCGGGGGTGAACGCCGCGCGCGCCGTGTTGTCCGCATCTGCGGGGTACCGGCGTGATCGCGCCGGATATTAGCATGACGTCAGTCAAGGATCGGGCTCCGGCGCCGATACCCTTGAGTGAAAGCGGGGCGAAGTCCTCGCCATGCACTGGCAGCATCGGGGACACATAGCGGATGGATCTGGCGACGCTGATCGGTCTAATCGGGGCGACGGGCGTGATCACG
>NZ_WNXE01000001.1:5285-8912 GCF_010993615.1 Arhodomonas sp. KWT
GGCTGATCGAGCAGACCGTCGACCTCGCCCAGGTGGCGCGCAAGGAAGGGCTGCTGGCGCTGGAGAACTACGAGGTGGACAACCCGTTCCTGCAGCAGGGCGTTCAGCTGCTTGCCGATGGCCACGAGCCCGAATTCGTCAAGAAGGTGCTCGGCCAGGAGATCGACCTCAGCATCGAGCGTGCCGAGCGTGGGGAGAACGTCTTCCGTGCCCTCGGGGACGTGGCGCCGGCGATGGGCATGATCGGCACGCTGATCGGGCTCGTGCAGATGCTCTCCAATATGGACGATCCCAAGAAGATCGGTCCGGCCATGGCCATCGCGTTGCTCACCACGCTCTACGGTGCGGTTATTGCCAACGCCATCGCCCTGCCGCTGGCCGACAAGCTCGCCGCGCGTAATACCGAGGAACGGCTCAACCGGACCCTCATCCTGGAGGGGCTGATTTCGATCCAGGAGGGCCTGAATCCGCGGGTCATCGAGGAGCTGCTCAAGACCTACCTGCCGACGAGCCAGCGCCAGGACGCCACCGACGAGGCGGCGTAGGCGATGATCGGGGACGCGCCGACACGACGGCAGAAACGCCAGGCGATGCCGCCGGGGGCGCCGCAGTGGATGGCGACCTTCGCGGACCTGGCGACGATCCTCCTGTCCTTTTTCGTGCTGCTGCTCTCGTTCTCCGAGATGGACGTGGAGAAGTACAAGCAGGTGGCCGGATCGATGCGCAACGCCTTCGGCGTGCAGCGCATCGAGTTCGCCTCCGACGTGCCCAAGGGGACGAGCTTCGTGCAGCAGGAGTTCGAGACCGGCCAGCCGCAGAAGACCTCCATTGACCGTTTGCGTCAGATTACCAGCTCCGCCCAGCGCCGAAACCTGACGCGGCTCGACGAGCAACTGCCTATCCCGGTCGAGGAGCGCCAACGAGGCCTCAAGGAACAGGCACAGGCCAAGCAGAACGCCAGGGTGGAGGAAAACCTCAAACGCCTGCGGGCACTGCTCGCCGAGGAGATCAAGCAGGGGCTGGTCGAGGTCAAGCGTGCGGGCACGCGTATCATCATACGTATACGTGAGCGGGGCTCGTTCCCCACCGGCTCGGACCGCCTCATAAAGCCGTTCAAGCCCGTGGTCGAGAAGATCGCCACGGCGCTGGGGGAGACCGCCGGCGGGGTCACTGTGGCGGGGCACACGGACAACGTGCCGATAGACAACGACCGTTTCCGCTCGAACTGGGCGCTGTCAGCGGCTCGTGCGGTGACGATGTACCATCGCCTGGTGACCGCGGCCGATCTCGATCCGAAGCGGTTCACCGTGGAGGGGCACGCCGATACCCGTCCCGTGGCGTCCAACGATACGCCCGAAGGCCGTGCACAGAACCGGCGGGTCGAGGTGATTCTCGAGCATGGTGGCAGCGGAGAGATCGAGCGCAGCATTGATGCCCTGCTCGGACTCAAGGGAGGAGGGAAGCCGGATGAGCCATCATCAACCACCGGACAGTGACGAACGGCGCGCGCACTTCCGTGTACCGGATACGCTGCTCCTCGACTACGAGCCAATAGACGAGGGGCAGATGGAGTCGCGCCGCGAGGAGATGGCGGGGCGCTGGCCGAATGCCTTCATGCTGGCCAGCCGCCTGCACGAGATCCGCGAGGGGGCGACGGTGCTCCGACGCCACGCCCGCCAGGAATCCGCCGTTTTCTCCAAGCTCGTGGATACCCTGGATCAGAGCATCGACCTCCTCGCCGAGACGCTGGCCGTCCAGGCGTTCGGCAACCGGGTCGCCAAGGTGACGGACGTCAACATCGGTGCCGGCGGGATGGATTTCATAAGCTCCGACGGCGCGCTGCCACCGGGCTCCATCCTTGATTTGCGCATGCTCTTCCATTCAACCGGTGCGGGGCTGCGTATGTTCGGCCGCGTGCGCCATTGCGACCGTGTCGCAACCGGAGGACACCGGCTCGGCATTGAGTTCGAGTTTGCCCGCGAGCACGACCGGGAGCTGCTGGTGCATCTGATGCTGCGCCGCGAGGCCCAGCTGCTGCGTGAGGAGCGAGGAGACTGAGCGTCAGGTCTTGCGCAGGAGCTCGCGCTGTAACGAGAGCACGAGGCCCTGGAGGCGGTCGCGGTCCGCGTGCGTGAAGTCCTGGAATTCGGCGCCGAAGCGGTAACGCTTTCGCTGCCGGTCGTATTCGAGGTAACGGATCTCCACCCGCGCGTCCAGTGGCTGGCTGTCGTGCAGGGCGATGTGGCAGTCGTACTGGTTATGCGGCTCGGGCTCCGGGCCCTTGATCACGTAGGCGCCGATGCCGCCGGCGGAGAGGTCGCAGAGCTGTATATCGGTATCCGGGGCGTCCTCGCCGCCGGACAGTGTGCAGTGCTGCTGGCGGGTCAGCGGGACGGGCACGCGCACGAAGCGTCGGCGCTGATTGTAGACGATCTCCTCGGGGTAGCCGGCCACGTAGTAGTAGATGCCATCGGCCAGGCCGATCTCCTGGACAGTGACCGTGAACCGGGTGTCGACACCGAGGGTCCGGCTGACGACGCGCAGCTCGGTGCCGATCTCGATGCGGTCGTGGCCGCGTCGGGGTTTGAGCTCGTCGAGGGTCAGCCGGCGGCTCTGGGGGTCGACGTAGAGCAGCGCGCTGCGGAAGGGCGTGCCCCGTTCCGGCAGGTGGACGTCCAGAAGGTTGCGGGATTCGTGGAGGCGGCGGAGGATTCCGGTCTTCTGCCCGGGGTTGCGTATGATTTCCGGTTCCTCATAGGGCGCCGCGTTCGTCATACCGCTTTTTTCCCCACCGTCAGGCGCTGGTTCGCAGGCGCCCGGATCCGGACGCCGTTCCCCCGCCGGGACCGTAGGTCTCCCCGTCGCGCTCGCGGCCGGTCAGCAGCGCGACTTCCTCGCCGACGGTCTCGAGCACCCGCGCGATGGCAATGCCGTTGCGCTCGTTGCGGCGGTTAACGCGCGCGAGGGTATCGCGCAGCGCCTGCCACTCGGTTTGCAGGGCCGAGTCGGCGTCCTCGCCCGGGGGGACCGGTTCGGGGCAGGTGTCGATTGCCTCGAACAGCCGCAGCTTCTCCTGGGCGGTGGCCTCGATGGTCGCGGCATCGGCACGCGCGGTGATTTCCGCGTGCTCGCGCTCGAGCACTGCATCGAGTTCGTCGACAAGCCCGCGGAGGGTGCGCAATCCGTCAAGCGTCAATGTGCCGTCAGCCATCGCTCAGCAGTTGCTCGAAGTCCGCGAAGCGCTGGGCGATGCGGTCCGCGTCCAGCGGGTACTCCCCTCGCGAGATGCGATCGCGGAGATCCTGGACACGGTTGCTGTCCACTTCCGGCGTGTTATCGATAGACTCACGCACCGCCTGCAGGCGGCTGGATTCGCTGGTGCTGTCACTCTGCGGGGCCGCGGTCGCGGCGGACGGGCGGCTGTCGGTATCCTCATGCGAGCCGGTCCGTGCCGTGCCGTTCCTGCTACCCGTCGGGTAACTGCCGGGCGGGCGCGGGCCGTTGTCGATGGGGTTGCTCATGTTCCCTGCTCCTCGATTATCCAGACCTGCCTCTGCAGGAGTTAGCGGCCGGATTTCCGCGAACTTTAGCAGCTCGCGGGGTGAATGTCCGTTGTCAGCGCTCAAT
>NZ_WNXE01000001.1:9009-10722 GCF_010993615.1 Arhodomonas sp. KWT
TGACCTCGCCCTCGACGACACGCTCGGAAGAGAGATTGCGGGCACGTATCCGTTCGCCTCGGGTGCCGTCCTCCAGGGCGCGCCCCTGCATGCTGACCTTCACCGGGCCGTTGCCGGCCTGGATAAGCAGGGTATCGCCGCGGCGCACGAGTGTCGGGCGGGTCAGCTGACCGGCGTCGATTACCGTACCCGGTTGCAGCGACCGCTGTGTCTGCAGCCCGATCAGGCCCTTCGGGTCGGTATAGTACTCGCCCCGGAGCCTCGTGGTGGTGCGCCGGGCCGTGCGCAGGTCTTCGGCATCGAGCCGGCTGCCGCGGGGGACGGGCCGGGCCGCGACGACGACCTCGATGCTGCGCACCACCCGGGTCGGGACGTAGACCTTCCAGGGGGAGGGACCCGGGCAGCGAACCCGGACCACGAGCCGCTCGCTGCCCTCCCGCCGGTTGGGAGCGTCGGCAGCCAGGGCCTCGCCGCAGGCCGGTAGCCGCAGGCGCTCGTCGAGCCGGTCGATTTCCACGCGCTCCAGCTGTCCGGCATCGCCGTCGAGCTCGTTGACGAAGGCCTGTACGCTCGTGCGTATCTCCGCCAGCGACTGGGTCGGGCGAGCCTGGGCCGCGGGCAGCACGCTGCCCAGCAGTATCAGTGCGACGATTGCTCGGTAGGCCATCGTGGGTCCGTATCGTTCCTGTGTCCGCCCTCGTGCTTGCAGAATCCGTTCCAGGTGGGTTCAGTCCCGTGGCGGTTGGCCGATAACCATACTGTCCGGTACATCAGTGGAGCCCTGTTCCAGGACGCTAGCGCCATCCGTTACGATGGAGTCGCGAAATCCGGCCCTGTGGCCGGTGAAATGCCCGAGGAGGTCGCGCGTGGCCCTGGAGAGCCGCAAAGACAACAACACGATGGCCGCGGCGGACTACGAGGCGTTCCGGCGCTTTCTCGAGGAGCGCTCGGGCATCATGCTCGGCGAGAACAAGCAGTATCTCGTCACCAGCCGCCTGGCGCCGTTGCTGCGTCGCCATTCCCTCGCCGACCTGGGGGCGTTGGTTCAGCGGCTCCAGTCCGCGGCGGGTCAGCAGCTGCGTACCGAGGTCGTCGACGCGATGACGACCAACGAGACGCAGTGGTTCCGCGATATCTACCCGTTCCGCATCCTCGCCGACCAGCTTTTTCCGGAGTTCGAGCGGCGTGGCAAGCGCCATATCCGGATCTGGTCGGCGGCGTGCTCGTCGGGCCAGGAGGCCTACTCGGTGAGCATGACGCTGTCGGAGTACCAGGCAAAGGGTCGGAATCTTGACGCTACAATCGTCGGTACGGACATCTCCACGCAGATTGTCGGTCGGGCGAAGGCCGCGGAATACAGTGCCAGCGAGATCCGTCGCGGGCTGAGCGAGGAACGCCAGCGACGATATTTCGACGCCGTCGATCAGAACACGTGGCGGGTTCGCCCGGAGGTCACCCGGCGGGTGAGCTTCCGCCAGCACAACCTCCTCGAGGCCTACGGTACCCTCGGCCGGTTCGATCTCATCCTCTGCCGCAACACTCTCATCTACTTCTCCATGCCCACGCGCACGGATCTCATCCGCCGCATGGGGCAGGCCCTGGAGCCCGGCGGCTACCTCATGGTCGGGGCCTCCGAGTCCCTGCCCAGGGAGCTCACGGAATTCGAGATGGTGCGCTGCCATCCCGGCGTGGTGTACCGCCGCAAGGACTGAT
>NZ_WNXE01000001.1:10820-23702 GCF_010993615.1 Arhodomonas sp. KWT
GAGTCCCTGCCCAGGGAGCTCACGGAATTCGAGATGGTGCGCTGCCATCCCGGCGTGGTGTACCGCCGCAAGGACTGATCGTTTCCGGGTTGATCCGGCCTGTCGCACACGGCCTGCGGCTGTGCCCGGCCCATCTGTTTCGGCCTTGACCCCTTCGGCTGGTGGTGTGAGACCTGCGTCCCGGACGCGGGATTCGGCGAGCCGGGCGGGTAGGTCGTGCGCCGAAGGCGTGCGACGTCGCGGAGGACAGGCCGTCTTCTCGCACACGGCCTGACGGCCGTGCCCGACCTACACGTTTCGACCTGTAACCCTCCGGTGGTCGAGGCGCTCGCGCTAGCTGGCACGTCTGTTGCATCTGCCTGACCCGGAATCATCGCAGGAGGTGACCGGGCATGAGCATCACGATGGATCGGGTTTTCGGCGTCGCTGCCGACGCCCTGCAGGTGCAGTCCGAGCGCACGCAGCTGATAAGCGGCAACATCGCCAACGCCGATACCCCCGGCTACAAGGCGCGGGACATCGATTTCCGCAAGGCCCTGGACGGCGCCGGCGGCGGTGCGCTGGCGCTCGCGCGGACGTCGCCGGCGCATCTCGGTAGCGGCGCCGCGGGCACGAGCGCCTCGGTGCAGTACCGCGTGCC
Organism: Arhodomonas sp. KWT; assembly: GCF_010993615.1. Lineage (NCBI taxonomy): Bacteria > Pseudomonadati > Pseudomonadota > Gammaproteobacteria > Chromatiales > Ectothiorhodospiraceae > Arhodomonas > Arhodomonas sp. KWT. The sequence goes on from NZ_WNXE01000001.1 coordinate 11,461, forward strand.
TGCCAATCCCTCCCTCGACGGCAACACCGTGGAGGTCCACCGCGAGCAGGCGAAGTTCGCGGAGGCCACCACCCAGTACCAGGCCGCCCTCAGCATGCTCGGTGACGACATCAAGGGCATCATCGGCGCGATCAAGGGGGAGTAGCCCATGTCCATGTTCAATGTCTTCGACGTCGCGGGCTCGGCGATGAGTGCCCAGTCCCTGCGGCTGAATCTCACGGCGAGCAACCTCGCCAACGCCGAGACCACGGCCTCGTCGCCGGAGCAGGCCTACCGGGCGCGCCAGCCGGTCTTCTCGGCGGCGTTGCAGGCGGCCCAGGCACGCGACGGCGACGCCGGTGCGGTGCCGGTGGAGGTGCGCGGCGTGGTCGAGAGCGAGGCACCGGTGCAGGAGCTTTACCGGCCCAACAGCCCGCAGGCCGATAACGAGGGCTATGTCTATCGCTCGAACGTCAACCCGGTCGAGGAGATGGTCAACATGATCTCGGCCTCGCGCTCGTACCAGAACAGCGTCGAGGTGATGTCCACCTCCCGCGATCTGATGCTCCAGACGCTGCGTCTCGGACGCTAAGGAGAACGCCATGACCACGGTGACCGGCACGAGCAGTGCCTCGCAGCAGGCTGCCATGTCGTCCAGCCAGGCAGAGAACGACCGCACGGAGCTCGGCCAGCAGGACTTCCTCAAGCTGATGACCACCCAGCTGCAGAATCAGGACCCGATGAACCCGATGGAGAACGCGGAGTTCATGTCGCAGATGGCCCAGTTCACATCGGCGTCGGGCATCCAGTCCCTGCAGAGCTCGTTCTCCGACTTCCAGTCCTCCATGACCGCCAGCCAGTCGCTGCAGGCGGCCGGCCTGGTCGGCCGCAAGGTCACCGCCGAGAGCGACACGGGGCATCTGCCCCAGGACGGCGAGCTCAGCGGCACCGTGGAGCTGGACGCCGGAGTCGGCAATTTGACGGTATCCATCGTCGACGGTACCGGCACCCGTGTCGCGGAGATGGCGCTCGGCGCCCAGGATGCGGGCTCGGTGGATTTCTCCTGGGACGGCGAGAACGCGAACGGCGAGCGCCTGCCCAGTGGCGATTACCAGGTGGTCGCCGAGACCACCACGACGGACGGGGTGACTACGCAACCGGTACGCATCGCCGGCGAGGTCACCAGCGTTGCCCTGGCGGGCAACGGCCGTACGCCGACACTCACCGTCGACGGCGTGGGCGATATCTCGCTGTCCGATGTACGCAAGGTTCAGTAAGGGGAGGCACAAGGCATGTCTTTCGGAACGGCTCTCACCGGTCTCAAGGCCGCGGCATCGGACCTCGATGTTTCCGGCAACAACGTGGCGAACAGCCAGACGACGGGCTTCAAGTCCTCGCGGACCGAGTTCGCGGATATCTTCGCTTCCAGCAACCTGGGGGTCTCGCAGACCGCGGTGGGGCAGGGCGTGCGCCTGGCCAATACCCGTCAGCAGTTTTCCCAGGGGCAGTTCGACTTCACCGGTCGCAGCCTGGATCTGGCCGTCAACGGCGAGGGGTTCTTCCGCGTGAGCGACGGCGGGGAGACGCAGTACACCCGAAACGGTGCGTTCAGTCTCGACAAGGACGGCTACATCGTCGATGCGAACGGCCGCCAGCTCACCGGTTTCCAGGCGGACGGCGAGGGCAATATCACCGGGGCGCAGGGGCCGCTGCAGGTCAATATCGGCAACGTCGCACCCCAGGCGTCCAACGAGATGCGGTTGTCGGCCAATCTCGACGCCACCGCGGACGCCCTGACCAACCCGTTCGATTCCGGTGATCCCGAGACCTATAACTTCTCCACGTCGACCACCCTGTACGACTCCCAGGGCGGTGATCACCTGACGACGCTGTATTTCCGCAAGACCGGCTCGAATCAGTGGAACGTCCAGGCGACCGTCGATGGGGCCTCCGGTGTCGGGAGTCCTGGCAACGAGATCGACATGGGTACCGTGTCGTTCGACACCCAGGGTCAGCTGACGGCGCCGGCGAACGACACCCTGACGTCGGGCGCGGTCCCGCTAAGCGGCAACGTCGCGGACCTCGATCTCTCGCTGAACGTCGAGGACCTCACCCAGTTCGGCTCCCCCTTCGAGGTCAAGCAGCTGCGCCAGAACGGCTACGCCGCCGGCCAGTTCACCGGCCTGGGCGTCGAGGCGGACGGGCGCATCATCGCGCGCTTCACCAACGGCCAGACCGAGGCGCTGGGGCAGGTGGCACTGGCGCGTTTCCCGGCCCCCGAGCAGCTTCAGCAGGTGGGCGACACGAGCTGGGTGGAGACCTTCCAGTCCGGCACGCCCGTGGTCGCCGCGCCGGGCTCCTCGGGGACGGGATCGCTGGAGCCGGGGGCGCTGGAGCAGTCCAATGTCGACATCACCGAGGAGCTGGTGAGCATGATCACCGCCCAGCGCAACTATCAGGCGAACTCCCAGATGATCTCGACCCAGAACCAGATCACCCAGGAGATCCTCAATATCCGCTCGTGAGCGGTGAGCGTCTGCGCCGCGGCACGCCGGCCGTGCCGGCGGCGCAGGCACAGGCTCGCGCCCGAAGGAGGCAGAGACCATGGATCGCATGGCCTACATCGCGATGGCGGGGGCGAAATACGCCCTCGAACAGCAGCGGGTTACCAGCAACAACCTCGCCAACGCGAACACCACCGGCTTTCGCGCGGACCTGGAGGCACTGACCAGTCGCGACGTTCACGGCCCGGTGCGCCCGAGCCGTGTCTACGGCGTGGAGACGCGCACCGGCAGTGATTTCACCGAGGGGGCGCTGAAGACCACCGGGCGTGACCTGGACGCCGCGATCAGCGGCAACGGCTGGTTCACCGTCCAGGCGGCCGATGGGACCGAGGCCTACACCCGCCGTGGCGACTTCCGCGTCACCCAGGGCGGCCTGCTGGAGACCGGAGCCGGCGAGCTGGTCATGGGGGAGAACGGCCCCGTGGCCATCCCACCGGCGGAGAAGGTCGAGATCGGTCAGGACGGCACCATCAGCGTCGTGCCCAAGGGGCAGAGCGCCAATGCCATGGCGGTGGTTGACCGGCTCAAGCTGGTGGATCCGCCGACCCGGCAGCTGCGCAAGGGCGAGGACGGGCTGTTCCGGCTCGCCGGCGGCGGCACTGCCGATGCCGACGCCGGTGTGAAAGTGGTTTCCGGCGCGCTTGAGTCCAGCAACGTCAATGCCACGGACGCGCTGGTGCAGATGATCGACCATGCCCGCCGCTTCGAGAGCTACATCAAGATGATCGAGACGGCGCGCCAGACGGACGAGGCCGGACAGCGACTGCTGCGCAGCGGCGGCTGATGCGGCATGAGAGTTGCAACGGTTTAGCCACGACGGGATCGATGCGCGCGGATACGCGCGGGAGGAATGAACCATGAATCCGGCACTCTGGGTGGCCAAGACGGGGATGGACGCGCAGCAGACGCGGATGTCCGTGGTCTCCAATAACCTGGCCAACGTGAACACCACCGGCTTCAAGCAGGACCGGGCGAAGTTCGAGGACCTCGTCTACCAGACCGTCCGCCAGGCCGGCGGCCAGACCACGCAGGACGCGCAGCTGCCCTCCGGGCTGATGGTCGGGACCGGCGTGCGCGTGGCCGCCACGGAGAAGATGCACACCCAGGGCAACATCCAGCAGACGGGGAACGCCCTGGACATGGCCATCAACGGGGACGGCTTCTTCCAGGTGCTGCAGCCCGACGGCACGATCGCCTACACCCGGGACGGCTCGTTCCAGGTCGACAGCCAGGGCCAGCTCGTCACCAAGAACGGTCTCTCCGTGGTGCCCAACATCACCATCCCGGACGACGCCCAGAGCGTGACCATCGGCCAGGACGGTACCGTTTCCGTCAAGACCGCCGGCCAGGCCCAGTCCACCCAGGTGGGTACCGTGGAGCTCGCGGGCTTCGTGAACCCCGCCGGGCTCAAGCCCGTCGGTCAGAACCTGTTCGTGGAGACCGGGGCCAGTGGCACGCCGCAGACCGGTACCCCGGGGCTCAACGGCCTGGGGAGTATCCAGCAGGGCTCGCTGGAGAGCTCCAACGTCAACATCGCCGAAGAGCTGGTGAATATGATCGAGACCCAGCGGGCGTTCGAGACCAACACCCGTGCGATCTCCACCACGGACGGCATGCTCCAGTTCATGACCAACAACCTGTAATCACCGCAGGTGGGCGGGGCATTCAACATGACCTTCGAGACAACAGACCGGCCAGAGGCGGATCGAGGGCGCGGGAGCGGGCAGCCGACCGCCTCGCCGGTTCCCGTAGGTCGTGCGCCGAAGGCGTGCGACTTCTCCGATGGCGCCCCGCGGGGCGCCGGGCGTGCCGTGTCGCACACGGCCCGGGATGTCGGTTGCCGGGAGCAGCCGACCTACGGGCAAGGCGTAGCGCAGGTAGGTCGTGCGCCGAAGGCGTGCGACTTCTCCGATGGCGCCCCGCGTGGCGCCGGGCGTGCCGTGTCGCCCACGGCCCGGGATGTCGGCTGCCAGGAGCAGCCGACCTACGGGCAAGGCGTAGCCCCGGTAGGTCGTGCGCCGAAGGCGTGCGACTTCTCCGATGGCGCCCCGCGGGGCGCCGGGCGTGCCGTGTCGCACACGGCCCGGGATGTCGGTTGCCGGGAGCAGCCGACCTACGGGCAAGGCGTAGCCCAGGTAGGTCGTGCGCCGAAGGCGTGCGACTTCTCCGATGGCGCCCCGCGTGGCGCCGGGCGTGCCGTGTCGCCCACGGCCCGGGACGTCGGCTGCGAGGAGCAGCCGACCTACGGGAAAGGCGTAGCCCCGGTAGGTTGTGCGCCGAAGGCGTGCGACGTCTCCGACGGTGCCCCGCGGGGTGCTGGGCGTGCCGTGTCGCCCACGGCCCGGGATGTCGGCTGCCAGGAGCAGCCGACCTACGGGCAAGGCGTAGCCCCGGTAGGTCGTGCGCCGAAGGCGTGCGACTTCTCCGATGGCGCCCCGCGGGGCGCCGGGCGTGCCGTGTCGCACACGGCCCGGGATGTCGGTTGCCGGGAGCAGCCGACCTGCGTGACGTCATGGTCCGCTGCGGGTGGCGGCCGTGCCGGCACGCTGCGCGGGCTGCTCGCCTGCCTGTTGGTGGCGCTGTTCCTCGTCGGCTGCGCGAGCACGCCACGCACACCGCCGGAGCCGTTGCCCCAGCCCAAGCTCTATGAGCCGGAGCAGCAGGACAATGGCGCGATTTACCAGCCAGGGCTGGATACGCGGCTGTTCGAGAACCGCGTCGCCCATCGCGTCGGCGACATCGTGACGGTGCGGCTCGAGGAGGAGACCGACGCGAGCAAGAACGCCAACATGGCGCTCGGCCGCAGCTCCAGCTACAGCATGCCGTCGCCGACCCTCGCGGGGAAGACGCCCACGGTCGACGGCAATCCGCTGTCGTTTGATGTGCAGAGCGAGCAGGACTTCGACGGCGGCGGCTCCGCGTCCCAGAGCAACGCCCTGTCGGGCACGGTGACGGCCACCGTCGTCCGCGTGCAGCGCAACGGCAATCTCGTCATCCGGGGGCAGAAGCAGATCACGCTGAACCGGGGCGAGGAGTACGTCACCATCTCCGGGGTGGTCCGGCCGGACGACATTGATGCACAGAACACCGTCTCCTCCACCCGCGTCGCCAACGCCCGTGTCAGCTACACCGGTTCCGGTGCGCTGGCGTCGAGCAGTCGCATGGGCTGGCTGGGACGCTTCTTCCTGAGTGTGGTCTGGCCGTTCTGAGGGCATGAACATGACACGCACGCGACTCATTCTCCTCGTGCTCACCGCGCTGATGCTCGCCGTGCCGCCGGCCTGGTCGGAACGGATCAAGGACCTCGCCTCCGTGCAGGGGGTGCGTGAGAACCAGCTCGTCGGCTACGGCCTCGTGGTCGGCCTCAACGGCAGCGGCGACCGCACGAGCCAGACCCCGTTCACCGTGCAGAGCATCAAGTCGATGCTCGCCAGCCAGGGCGTGACCCTGCCGGCGGACCAGAACCTGCAGGTCGAGAACGTCGCGGCGGTGATGGTCAGCGCCGAGCTCCCGCCCTTCGTCAAGCCGGGCCAGCGCATCGACGTCACGGTCTCCTCCATCGGCAATGCCGACAGCCTGCGTGGCGGCAGCCTGCTGATGACCCCGCTCAAGGGCGCGGACGGCCGCGTCTACGCCATGGCCCAGGGCAATCTCCTCGTCGGAGGCTTCAGCGCCGGCGGCAACGACGGCTCCAACGTCACCGTCAATATCCCGACCAGCGGCCGGGTCCCCAACGGCGCCACCGTCGAACGCACGGTGCCGGACAGCTTCGGCAAGGGTCGCACGGTGATGCTCAACCTCCACACCCCGGACTTCACCACCGCCAAACGTGTCGCTGCCAAGGTCAATGGCAAGCTCGGCGACGGCACCGCCAGCGCCATGGACGCCGCCACCGTGAGCGTGCGTGCCCCTGCGAACCGGGACTCCCGGGTGAGTTTCGTCTCCTTCCTTGAGAACCTGGAGATCGACCCCGGCGAGGCGCCGGCCAAGGTGATCATCAATTCGCGCACCGGTACCGTGGTGATCGGCAACCAGGTCGAGGTGCGCGCCGCGGCGGTGAGTCATGGCAGTCTGACCGTCACCATCACCGAGAATCCCCAGGTCAGCCAGCCCGAGCCCCTCTCTCAGGGGCAGACCACGGTCACACCGAACAGCGGGGTACAGGTCGATCAGGAGAACAACCCCATGTTCCTGTTCGGCCCCGGCACCCAGCTCTCGGAGATCGTCAATGCCGTCAACCGCGTGGGTGCCTCTCCCAGCGACCTGGTCGCCATCCTCCAGGCACTGCGCAAGGCCGGCGCCCTGCGTGCCGAGCTGATAGTGATCTGAGGCCGTCGCCATGCGTGCCGATGGACTGGGAGGCTACAACGCCGTCAACTCCGGCGACCTGACGCGTTTGCGCCGGGACGCCCGTTCCGGCGGGGAGGACGCCGTCCGGCAGGTGGCGAAGCAGTTCGAGTCGCTGTTCGTGCAGATGATGCTCAAGGGCATGCGCGATGCCTCCATCGGTGACGGTGGGATGTTCTCCAATAACGCCACGCGCCAGTACCAGCAGCTCTTCGACAAGCAGGTGGCGATGCAGACCGCCGACGGTCAGGGCTTCGGTATCGCCGCCATGGTCGAGCGCCAGATGCGGGGCCAGGCCGAGGGCGGCGCGGGCGTGGTTAACGGGACGTCACTGGCGGATTACCGGCAGCGGGCCGTACCCGCCGCTGCCCCGCCGACCGGCTGGGCGGCCGCCGGGGCGGATGCCGCCGCTTCCGGGAGCGGCACCGCCGGGCAGACCGACGAGAGCGTCGGGGCAACGGACAGCGATGACGGTGGCGGACGCTGGGAGAGCCCCCAGGCCTTTGTCGAGGACGTCCTCCCCGCGGCCCGGCGTACCGCGGAGCGCCTTGGCGTCCCCCCCGAGGCCCTGGTGGCCCAGGCGGCCCTCGAGACGGGCTGGGGGGCGAGAACCCTGCAGGCCGCTGACGGCAGTCCGAGCTTCAACATGTTCAACATCAAGGCCCACGGCTGGCAGGGCGCCCGGGTGCGGGTGCCGACGCTGGAATACCGCGACGGCGCGGCGGTGCGCGAGCAGGCCGAGTTCCGCGCCTACCGCTCGGTTGACGAGGCCTTTGCAGACTATGCGGACTTCCTGCAGAGCAATCCCCGCTATCGCGACGCGTTGAACGCGGGCGACGACGATCCCGCCGGATTCGCCGACGCCCTGGAGGACGCCGGCTACGCGACGGACCCGCGTTATTCGGAAAAACTGCGCCGGATCCTTGACGGTCCCACCCTCCGGGACACGATGGCGGGTCTCAAGGATTCCGGCGAACGGTCGACAACCTGACATGTACCCCGCGTGAGCGCGCGAGGGGCCCGACGAGGGAACCGGTATGGGTGTATTCGAAAACGGTGTCTCCGCGCTGCAGGCCCTGCAGCGCGCGATGAACACCACCTCGCACAACATCTCCAACGTCAACACCGATGGCTACAGCCGTCAGCGCACGGAGTTCGCCACCCGTACGCCCCTTGGTGCGGGCAACGGCTTCTCCGGCAGCGGCGTGGAGGTGGAGACCGTGCGCCGGATCTTCGACCAGACCCGGGAGACCTCGGTACAGCGCAACACGTCCGAGTACCAGCGCCTGGAGACCCTGGCCAACAGCGCCGGGCGGATCGACGACATGCTCGGCGACGAATCCTCGGGGATCTCCAGCGCCCTGCAGGATTTCTACGGCGCGGTCCAGGATGTCGCCGCGGATCCATCGTCGGCGACCAGTCGGGATACGCTGCTCACGCAGGCGCGCAACCTCTCCAGCCGTTTCCGCGGTGTCGGTGAGCAGCTCCGCGGTTTCAATGACGACGTCAATACCCAGCTCAAGGGCAAGACCGCCGAGGTGAACCAGCTCGCGGGCTCGATTGCGGACCTCAACCAGGAGATCTCGGTACAGAGCGGGCGCTTCGGCGAGCCGCCGAACGACCTGCTCGACCAGCGTGACCAGCTCGTCCGCGAGCTCTCCGGACTCGTGGACACCCGCACGGTGGAGGCGAGCGACGGTTCGCTGAACGTTTTCGTGGGCACCGGCCAGACACTGGTTTCCGGATTCAGCAACTCCGAGCTGACCACCGTCCGTCCCGACGGTGACCCGACTCGGCTGAACGTTGCGATCACCACCCGCTCCGGCGGTACCACCGACATTTCCCGCCAGATAGGCGGTGGCGAGATCGGCGGTCTGCTCGACTATCGCGAGAATGTACTCAACCCGACCCGCGAGGAGATCGACCGCATGGCCGCCGGCCTGGCGCAGACGTTCAATGCCCAGCATCGCGACGGCCTGCAGTTCGGAGGCGGCAACGAAGGGGGCCTCGGCGGCGACCTGTTCTCGCTGGGCGGGCCCGGCAGCGTCGCCGACGGTGCCACCGTTGACAGCGGATTTGCGGCCTTCGACCCCGAGAGCGAACCGGCCCTGAACGGGGTGCGCCTGACCTTCGACCAGGCGAGCTCGCAGTGGACTGCGGAGAACGTCGCCACCGGCGACACGCAGACGTTTCAGGACAATGACCAGGTCGTCTCGTTTGCCGGAATGAACCTGGACATGGGTAAGGTTTCCGGTGCCTCCGATGGTGCGACCATCAGCGTCGATCCACTGCAGGACGCCGCGACAGGCATGCGGGTCGCCATCGACCGGGCCAGCCAGGTCGCTGTCGCCGCCCCGCTGCGGGTGGGCGAGGTCAGCGGCAACGACGGTGATGCGGCTGTCGACGATTTCAGCGTCGACAGCATCGACGGTCTGCCGTCGGGCGGGCCGGCCTACCGGCTGGAATACACCGACAGCCTGCCCGGTGGTGGCACGGGCTACGAGCTGGTGGACGGCGGCGGCAACGCGGTGAACGATGGCGCCGGCAACCCGGTTACGATCGCCTACGATCCCGCGACTGACGCCGCGGGCAAGGCGTTCTCGGTGGACGTCGCGCTCGGCGGTGGCAATACTGCCACCGTCTCGGGCGCGTTGAGCGGCCGTCCCGAGGTCGGCGACGCGTTCACCCTGGAGCGCAATACCGGCGCCGTGGGTGACAGCAGCAATGCCGTGGCCCTCGGCGACATCGCCGAGCAGGGCGTGTTCGACGGCGGTGACACGACCCTGCAGGAATTCTATGCCGGGCTGGTCGGCGAGGTCGGCACGAAGACCCTGCAGGCGCAGACCGGCCGCGATGCCCAGGAATCCGTGCTGGAGCAGGCGAGGGCCGCCCGTGACGAGGTCTCCGGCGTGAACCTCGATGAGGAGGCGGCGGACCTCATGCGCTTCCAGCAGGCCTACCAGGCCGCCGCACAGTCCATCTCCATCGCCCGCACCACCTTCGACGCGCTGCTGTCGGCGACACGAGGCTGATCATGGTCCGCATCTCTACCAACCAGTATCACCAGACCGCCCTCAATGCGCTGCTTGACCAGCAGAACACCCTCTCGAAGGTCCAGGAGCAGATTGCCTCGGGCAAGCGCATACTCAGCCCGTCGGACGACCCGTCCGGTGCGGCGCGGGTCCTGGAGCTCGCCCAGAGCATCGAGAGCACGGAGCGTTACAACCGCAACATCGATGCTGCCGAGTCGCGGATGGGGCTGGAGGAGTCGACCCTGAACGAGGTCAGCTCGACTCTCCAGCGGGTGCGCGAGCTCGCCGTTCAGGCGAAGAACGACAGCAATACGGCGGAGGACCGCAAGAAGATCGCCGCCGAGGTCCGCGAGCAGTGGAAGCACCTCGTTCAGCTTGGCAACACCACCGACGGCAATGGCGAATACCTTTTCGCCGGTGCCCAGAGCGGTACTCGCCCGTTCCAGACGCAGGCGGACGATACCGTCCAGTATGCCGGTGACCAGACCGCCCGCCGTCTGCAGGTGGGAGCCGGCCGGAGCATGGAGACGACCCATACCGGTTATGAGACCTTCATGGACATGCCGGCCAGCTACAAGGTGACGGCCACTACAGGAAGCACCGGTACGGCCACGGCGGCAGTGGCGGTCAACACGTCGGTCACCCAGCGCGAGGACGTCTCCGGCTACGAGGTCCGGTTCACGGAAACCGCCGACGGCGGGTTCGACTATGCGGTCGTCGACGACAGCGGCAACGCGGTTACCGACAGCGACGGCAACGCCATAACCGGGCGTTACGAGGCCGGCCGGAGCATCCAGCTCCCAGAACAGGGCGTGGAGCTGACCCTGCACGGCCAGCCGGCGGACGGCGATGCGCTCACCATTCAGGCGGACAGCGATCGCTCGATGTTCGATGCGGTCGAGCGGTTCGCGAGCGCGCTGGAAAACGCCAGCGACACGGAGCAGGGGCGGAGTGCGTTCCAGGCCGCCGGCGACCGGGCGCTCGCGGAAGTCGACGCCGGTCTGGAGAACGTCGAGCGGATCCGCGCCGAGGTGGGCGGCCGGCTGAACGGCCTGGACAGCGAGCGCAATGCCAACGAGGCCGCGGCGCTGGAGCTCAAGAGCGCGCGCAGTACGATCCAGGACCTGGATTACGCCAGCGCCATCTCCGAGTTCTCACGACGCCTTACCGGCATGCAGGCAGCCCAGCAGAGTTACTCCAAGATCCAGGGCATGAGCCTGTTCAACTACCTGTAAGCCCGCATAAGACCCCATTCCGGTAGCTCGTGCACGGCGACCGGCCGTGTGCGGCTCCGTCCGCCACCCCCGGTAGGTCGTGCACGGCCGCGAGGCCGTGTGCGACATCCCGCCTACCGGGGCGAGAACGTCGCACGCCTTCGGCGCACGACCTACCCATCCGGCGGGCTATGCACGGCGAGCGGACGTGGGCGGCTGCTCCGTCCGCCAACATCGGTAGGTCGTGCACGGCCAAAGGCCGTGTGCGACATCCCCCGTCGGGCGCGCCTCCAACCGCCTGCGACATGGCACCTGCAACCCCACCACTCACTCACGCCCGACATGCGGTGGTAGGGACGGCACCTGCTCGCCCCAATACGGCGGGTACACACCCGCGCGTACCAGTCGATGAAAACTCGACCACGGCCACGCCGCCGGACAGGCCACGAGGCCGTGGCGAACCGGATTGTAATGGACATAATCGAGGTGGTTGCGGAAGTCAGCCTCGTCGCGGATACAGTGCTCCCAGAACCTCGGTTGCCAGATGCGTCCGCGCTGCGCGCCCGCCGTCACGGCCCGTTTGATCAGGCTCCAGCGGGTGGCGAAATCGGCATCGTCCGGTGGCAACGTCCACACGCAGTGAAGATGGTCCGGCAGCAGCGTGATCGCCTCCATGCGAAACGGCCGGCGCTCGCGCGTTCCGCGGATCGCGGCACCGAGCAGGGCGCGGATGCCCGCGTCGCACAGCACGGCCCGCCGCCGGTAGGTCACAACGGTAAAGAAATAGGAACCACCCGGTATCCATGGGCGTCGGTATCGCATCCCTGCGTTCCCCGATGATCGATTCGTGTCGTTCGACCATCGTGGATCGCACTCGCGGTTGCAAGGAACGGTATCCGGCACGAGAACGTCGCACGCCTTCGGCGCACGACCTACCACACCGGGCGGGCCATGCACGGCGAGCGGCGGTGTGCCACGCGCCCGCTGCGCTGGCCCGAAAACGCACACCGCCGGCGTTCGCCACCCCAGCCGGTAGGTCGTGCACGGCCGCGAGGCCGTGTGCGACATCCCATCCCTCTCCGAAAGCCACGCGCAAAGGCACGCCA